>CAZTMO010000038.1:0-11473 GCA_964615105.1 uncultured Thermoleophilia bacterium | reverse complement strand
AAAGCGGATGGAGCGGAGACGCTCGTACACCACCTTGACGGACGTGGCCGCCTTGTCTTGCTTGGGCCTCTGGCACAGGGCTAGGCGAGACTAGCGTGTCCCGGCACGCGGGGTTGAAGGGAGAGGGAATGGAGTGGCACTTCGGACATAACTGCAAGCACTTCGTCCCCACTCTGGGCAAGTGCCGCGTCTTCATCACCCGCTACAAGCAACGTGCCGACCTCATGGCCGACAAGTGGCTCAAGACGCGGGACTTCCTCGTCTACACGGGCAGCTCACCGGATGAGCTGGTCGCTCAGGTTGAGCGCGGCGAAGTCGAGGCGAAGAGAATCAAGACGCCCAGGAATCCAGAGCAAGACGGCTTCTGGCGCATTCGACAGCGTTGTTCTTGGGACTGGGACAACTGCGCTTTGAGCGACACCGGCGGCTACTGCGTCTTCTTCGACTCGCATGGCGGCGAGCAGATCGCCTGTATAGCCGACCTGCGGCATCTCGAAACGGAGCACCCCAACATGGAGAAGGTGCCGCCAGCCGACGAATGGATGCGCGTTGAAGAACGGCTGACCGCCTTGCAGGCCGAAGGGAGGTCGGTGTCCAGCAGCACGTAGCGGACGGTGTGTCGCTGGATGGACCGAGCAGAGGCCGGCGCCTCCGCCGATAGCCGGCGGGGGGCGCCGATGCCGCCGAAGATCAAGCGCTTGCCCGCAGACGCCCGGGAACCGTCAATCGTGGGCCTTCCAGGCCTCCCGAAGCGAAGGGCACGATTCTCAGGTGGAACGCACCATCGAGTGCTCATCCCTCGGGCAGTCTGCGGCGGCTCCCTGAGCTCTACCCCACCGCCTTCGGGCGGGTCATGTCTTTGGGCACGACCCAGGCGTCGAACTCCTCACCGCTGACGTACCCGAGGTCGAGCGCGGCGTCGCGCAGCGTATGACCGCCGAGGTGCGCACGCTGGGCGATCTGCGCCGCCTTCTCGTAGCCGATATGCGGGCTGAGCGCCGTCACCAGCATGAGCGAGTCGCGCAGGTGGCGGGCGATGACCTCGTGGTCGGGCTCGATGCCTCGGGCGCAGAAACGATCGAAGGCTGATACGGCGTCGGCGAGCAGCCCGGCGGACTCAAGGACGTTGTGGAGGATGACCGGCTTGTAGACGTTGAGCTGGAAGTTCCCCTGTGAGCCGGCGAACGCGACGGCGTGGTCGTTGCCGAAGACGTGGACGGCGACCTGCGTGAGCGCCTCTGCCTGGGTCGGGTTGACCTTGCCGGGCATGATCGACGAGCCGGGCTCGTTCTCGGGGAGGCGCAGCTCGCCGATGCCGGCGCGAGGGCCGGAGGCGTACCAGCGCACGTCGTTGGCGATCTTCATGAGCGCGCCGGCGAGAGTGCGCATGGCGGCGCTGGCGTTGACCATGGCGTCGTGCGCGGAGAGCGCGGCGAAGAAGTCGGCGGCCGGCCGGAACGGCCGGCCGGTCTCTTCGCCGACGATCCGCGCCGCGGTCGCCGCGAAGCGCGGGTGCGCGTTGAGGCCGGTGCCGACGGCAGTGCCGCCCAGGGCGAGCTCGTAGAGCCCGGGCAGGGCGGCCCGGACCGTCGCTGCCGCCTGGTCGAGCTGCGCTACCCAGCCGCCGATCACCTGCCCGAGCGTCACCGGCGTCGCGTCCTGCAGGTGGGTGCGGCCGACCATGACGACGTCGGCGAGGTCGGCCGCCTTCTCGCGCAGCGTGTCACGCAGGGCCTCGACGGCCGGGAGCAGCCGGTCTTCGATCTCGAGCGCGGCGGCGATGTGCATCGCCGCCGGGAAGGTGTCGTTCGACGATTGGCCGCGGTTCACGTCGTCGTTCGGGTGCACGGGGCTCTTGCCGCCGCGGCCCGCGCCGGCGAGCTCGTTGGCGCGTGCGGCGATCACCTCGTTGGCGTTCATGTTGGTCTGCGTGCCGGACCCGGTCTGGAAGACGACCAGCGGGAACTCCTCGTCGAGCGCGCCGTCGGCGACCTCGCGGGCGGCGCGGGCGACGAGCTCGGCCTTGTCCTGCGGCAGCTCGCCGAGCTCGGCGTTGGCCCGTGCCGCCGCCAGTTTGAGCACCCCGAACGCGTGGATCAGCGCCCGGGTGAATCGGAAGCGCTCGACGCCGATAGGGAAGTGCTCGATCGAGCGCTGCGTCTGCGCGCCCCAGTACCGTGCGGCCGGGACGCGCACCTCGCCCATGCTGTCGGTCTCGATCCTGAAGTCCTCGGCCTCTGCCATCGCGGCCTCCCGGCGTCGCCTTCGTGTCCGTGCACACTACCCGTTTCGTCGGCCATCGGAGCCGTGCGTGTGGGTATGAGAAGCCGGCGGGTAAGACGAGGGCTATGAGAGAGGACGAGGAGACACCGGGGACGCGCGTCAGCGGCGCGGACGACTCGCGGCCGCCGCGTCGCCTCGCGCGTGAAGAGAGGACCATCGCGACGATGGTCGGCATGTACTGCCGCGACGTCCACGGGGGTCGGTCGCGGGAGTCCGAGGGGCTCTGCGAGGAGTGCGCCGCGCTCCTCGCGTACGCTCGCGCGCGCCTCGCCCGCTGCCCTTACGGGATCGACAAGCCGTCGTGCGCCAAGTGCACGACGCATTGTTACAAGCCCGCGATGCGCGAGCAGGTGCGCGCGGTCATGCGTCACGCCGGGCCACGCATGGTCATGGAACACCCGCTGCTTGCGGCGGCCCACCTGAAGGACGGCCGCCGCAAGACGCCCTCGCGGTAGACGCGACGGCGCCGGCCGCACGCTTCACGCGCCGGCGCCGGCCGCCGCACGTTTCACGCCGCGGAGCCGGCCGCCGCGCGGCACCTTCACTCGACGTACAGGTAGTTGCGCCCGAGGACGCTCTGCGTGTTCCCGGCTAAGTCGGTCGCGTAGACGTAGAAACGGTAGGTCCGCTTCGGCAGGGAGCACTTGAAGCGACAGGACTGCAGCTTGTTCACGGCGCGCCGGCCGAGACTCAGCGTCTTCTTCGTTCTGCCGCCCAGCGTCTTGATCTTGATCGTCACCGTCGCTTTGGCGGCGCACGGTGCGGCGTCGGTCACTTTGTAGTACAGGCGGACATACCGGTCGCGGCGCACTCTGCGCTCATACGGCGCCTTCGTCACGGGACGGACCGTGTCGAGCGAGATCGTCGCCGACTTCGCCGTCGTGCCCAGGTCGTTGCGGAACTCGGCCTCGATCGTCTTCGCTCCGTCGCCGGACGGCAGCGCCCAGGTTCTGCTCGCGGCGAAGGACATCCACTCGGTCCAGGCGCCGCCGGCGTCGCGGAGGCGCATCTCGGCGGCGCCGGAGATGAGCGCCTGCAACCGGACCGAGGTCGAGTTCGTGTATGCCTTTCCGCCGTTGACTCTGAGAGCGCCACCCGGGAGGCCGCTCGTGAACCCTTTGAGACAGACGTTCGCCTTTGTGTAGCCACTCAGCGTGGTGAGGTCGCGCCACGTCGAGCCGTCGATGCAGACGTAGCTCTGACCGGCCTTCGCCGTGGCGTTGCTGTAGCCGGTGTAGGGGCGCTCGACGGGGATCGGGCGATGGTAAACCGACGGCACGGTCAGTTTGACCGCGATCGTGAACGGTTGACCCGAGATCACCGCCGCCGCCGTGTCCAGGTCGACGACGTGATAGCCGGGGGTGGCGATGGTGCCGGCGCCTCGTTCGCTCAGCTTTGTGAAGCTGGGCGCCCCGGACGTGGCGCTCGTGTATATCTCATAGGAGCATCCCGCGAGAGGGGTGTAGAAACCGACGGCGGTGAGGTCTTCGTTGGCGACCGCCTTGAACACGTTGGCGAACCAACTTGACCTTTCGCGCACATACGGCCCGTCCCCCGGCCAGAAGCCGAGCGGGTCGTACTGGTACGCGCGAACGTGACGGTCGCTCGGCTCGGCGGCGACGAACGCCATGTTGTACCCGCCGTAAGCGAACGTCGTGTCGTAGTACGAGACCCAGAAGTAGCCGGCGGCGCCAAAGGAGGCGCCCCAACTGTTCTTGACGAGAAAGGCGCCGGGGCCGGGCGCCGCCTTGACGAAGTCCGTCGCCGCGAAGGCATCGTCCCAGCCGACGACGAGGACGTCGTGGTTGGCGTTGTGCGTGCCGTCGGTGTAGAGGCTGTCGGCCGTGTTGTTGTAGTACGACGCGAGGCCGGACGTCGGCCACCACATGTCGACGTCGACGGCGCCGTACCTCATGACGGCATCCTTGATCGCCTCGTTATCGGTCGCCGAGGTGCGTGGCGGGAGAAACACGACCTCGCTCAGATGCCGCTGTGCCGCAAGGCCAGTGGGATGCGAGCCGTCGGCGTAGCCGTCGTCGGTCTCGTTCACGGGCCCTCCCCAACGCGCGAGATAGGCGAGGGCCATGAAGGCGTTGCCGCCGTCGTAATACGGCTGTTTGCCGATCGAGAAGCCCGCGTTCCACACGAGGTGGTCTTCGGAGAAGTCCCAGACGGTCGGATCTGCGGCGAGCAGGCCCGACTCGAGCGAGCCGAGGCCGGCGAACGCCCAACAGGTGCCGTACGCGCCTTGGTCCTTGACCGGCGAGACGCGGCCCAGCGTGCGCAGGTCGTAGGAGGCCGGGTAGGACTTGAAGGTGCGGCCGTGAGGGACGACTTGCGCGCGGGCGAGGTAACCAAGGTCGTCGGGGGCGGCTCGGTGGCCCGAGGGGCAGGCGACCCGGTCCGGCGGGGGCGACGGCGCCGCGGCGCCGGATGCGTTCGCCACACACAGGGTCACGACTGCGAGGACCGTCGCGATGACGAGGGTGCGCTTCATCCCTGACCTTTCGTTCTCCGCCGCATGTCGCCCATGGTACGCGCTGACGCCGCGGCCGGCGAACAGCCCCGGGTTGACAACGTACGGACCGCCGGCCATCGCCGGCAGCCCCCTTCATCTGTCGTCGCGGAGGTGCCGGCGCTTGAGGTCCGGCCAACGGGACGCGTCGTCACGCCGGGCGATGCGCGCCGTGGCTCAGGCGCCGAGCGGGCCGGACGGTGGAGCTTCGCTCACCGCCCGCTCCGCCGCCTCGGCGGCGTCGGCGAGGCGGAAGCGCCGTGCCAGCGCCGCGTACAGCGCCGCGCCCGCGGCGCCGCAGGCGGTGATCACGAGCGCTGCCCCGCGCTCGCCAAGCCCGTCCATCGCCATGCCTCCGAACGTCGGGCCGAGCGCGTACCCGGCCTCCTGCACCAGCGTCCAGGTGCCCATGTAGCGGCCGCGCAGCGCCGCCGGCGCCATCTCGGCCGAGACGGTCGACGAGATCGGGATCAGGAGCACGACGCCCTGCCCCAGCACGAACATGCAGACCAGGGTCAGCGGCCCCCAGGGGACGAGCACGGCGCCGCCCATGCCGAGGCCGATCAGGGCGCTGGCCGCAGCCATGAGGAGGACGTGGTCCTTGCGTCGCAGCCAACGGATGACCGGATACTGCAAGACGGCCACGCCGGCGGCGTAAAAGGCGACCACATAGCCCCATGTGGACGCCGGCATGCCCTGGGCGTTGCGCAGCATGACGGGGAGGATCGTCCAGATCTGCCCAAACCCGTAGAGCGGCAGGAAGGCGACCGCGCAGAACGCCAGAAAGCGTCGGTCGCGGAGCACGTGGCCGTACCCGCGTGCGGTGGCGCCGAGCGACGCGTCGGCGCGCGCCGCCGCCGGGCGCGTCTCGCGAAAGCCGAACACGACGAGGCAGATGAAGGCGACGCAGATCGTCGCACCGGTGAGGAACAGCGTGCGGTATGTCGGGTCCCCGGCAATGAGGATCGCGGCGCCGAGCGGGCCGACGATCATCCCGACATGCAGGGCGACACGGGTGATGCCGTAGGCCTCGGCGCGGCGCGCAAGCGGCACGAGGTCGGCGACCATGGCGTTGCTGCCGGTGAGGAAGAGCGCCCAGCCGAAAGGGGCCTCGAGTGAGATGGCGAGGGCGATCTGCCAGACGACGCCGGAGAGGGCGAGCGTGGTGTACACGGCGGCGACGAAGCAGATGCCGACGACCATGGCAGGCTTGCGCCCATACCGGTCGGTGACGATGCCGTCGAGGATGAAAACGGGGACCGAGGCGAGCAAAGGCACGCCGAGGATGAGCCCGACAGTCGTCATCGGGACGCCGAGCCGGTCGTGCAGGTAGGTGGTCTCGAACGGGAAGCACATGTTGATGCCCGTCATGAGGACGAAGAAGCCGAAGGCGAGCATCCAGAACTGCCGGGGAAAGACGCGGGACGCGGCGCGGACGCGGCTGAGCAGGCCGGCGCGTGCGCCCGGCGGTGTGGTGTCGGGGGGCGAGGTCATGGTTCCGAGCCTGATGGTATCGGATGTGCCGGGCCCCCGCCGCTGTGCCCGCTTCGCCGTCCGTCTGACGGGGCGGTCGCCGACGTCAGTGCGACCGCGCCGCGACCCCCGTCACCACCGCGTCACGTCCGCGACGAGACCGCGCGCTTCATTCGGCGCAGCGCCTCCTCAAGCGTGCTTCGCGGGCAGGCGAAGTTGAGGCGCAGCCGGCCCGGGGCGCCGAAGTCGGCGCCGTCCGAGAGGGCGACGCCGGCCTCGCGGAAGGCGCGCGCGGGCTCGGCGAAGCCGAGAGGCCGCGCGTCGAGCCAGGCCAGATACGTCGCCTCCACGTGCGTCGTCGTCAACGGCGCAAGCTCCTCGTGCACGAAGCGCTCCACGAGGTCGCGGTTGCCGCGCAGGTACTCGAGCAGCTCGGCGTGCCACGCACCGCCCTCGCGGTACGCGGCTTCGGCCGCCGCGAGGGCGAAGCACCCGGGCCACGGGAGCAGGCCCTCCGCCGCGGCGGCGTAGCGCCGCCTCAGGCCCTCGTCGGGGATCACGGCGAAGGCGAAGTTGAGTCCGGGCAGGTTGAACGTCTTGCTCGGCGACATGAGGGTGATCGTCCGCGCGGCCGCCTCCTCCGAGATCGTCGCGGCGGGGACGTGCGCCAGGTCGTCGAGGACGAGGTCGCAGTGGATCTCGTCCGAGCACAGGACGAGGTCGTGCCGGCGGCAGAAGTCGACCACGGCGACGAGCTCCTCGCGGCGCCAGACGCGGCCCAGCGGGTTGTGGGGATGGCAGAGGAGGAACACCCTCGTGTCGGGGGTCAGCGCGGCCTCCATCTCCTCCAGGGGGAGAGACCAGGGCGACGCGCCGTGGCGGGTCCCGGCGGACGCCTTGCCGCCCCGCGATGCGCCTGCGTACGGTCCGGCGTCGCGCTTCGACGGCACCTTGACAAGCCGGAACCCCTGAGGCGGCAAGTCCTCAAGGAAGGGCGGGTAGGCCGGTGTGACCAGCATGACCGCCTCTCCTGGCCCGGCGAACGCCCGGCATGTCAGGCTGACGCCGGGGACGACGCTCGGCAACCAGACGATCCAGTCGCGCTCCACCGGCCAGCCGTAGCGACGCTCAAGATGATCGCCGAGCGCCTCGTACCACGACTCGGGCACCAGTGAGTACCCGAACACGCTGTGACGCGCACGCCGCTCGAGAGCCTCCACCACCGGCGGCGGTGAGGCGAAGTCCATGTCGGCGACCCACAGTGGGAGCACGTCGGGGCCATACCGGTCCCACTTGAGGCTCGCCGTCGCGGTGCGGTCGATGGGGGTGTCGAAGTCCATGGTCCTCCTCGGTGTTCGATGCGGTCGCGCGTGCGCTCCCCCGTCGGCCGCCGGCCGTGACGAGGCACGGCATGACGGGCGGGAAGCTGGTGAGGACGCGCGCCGTCACGAGGTCAGGTGTTCGATCAGAATGCGCAGGCCGATCGCGATGAGGATCGCACCGCCGGCGATTTCCATGCGTCGCCCGAAGAGCGTTCCGAAGCGTTTGCCAAGGTGGAGGCCGGCGGCGGTGAAGGCCAGAGCCACGATGCCGATGACGAGCGCCGGGTACCAGATGCCGACGCCGAGGAGGGCGAGCGAGAGACCGACGGCGAGGGCGTCGATGCTGGTCGCGACTGACAGGAGGACGAGGGAGGCGCCCCTCGTCGGGTCCTTCCTCCGGGTCTCCTCGTCCCGCTCCCCGAAGGCTTCGTAGATCATCTTGCCGCCGATCACGGCGAGGAGGCCGAAGGCGATCCAATGGTCGACCGGCGCGATCCACTGGACCAGTGAGCGGCCGGCGAGCCAGCCGATGATCGGCATGAGGGCCTGGAAGAGGCCGAAGTGGTACGAGAGGCGAAAGGTCTGGCGCCAGTCGATCTGCCCGAGGGTGAGGCCGACACCGATGGAGACGGCGAACGCGTCCATGGCGAGAGCGATGGCGATGCCGATGAGGGTGAGCGGCTCCATCAGGACGGGAGCCTAGCAGGGACGGGCGGGCGACGGCACCCGGCTGTTCCGGTCGCCGTCGCCCGCCGCCAAGGAGGGGCCGTGCGTGCGCGAGCCTGGTTTGGGGAACAGAGGTCATGCACGACGCGCCGCACGGTCCGGCGGGCGCCCGCAGGGCACAGCCGGTGTGCGGCGGCGCCACCGACCGACACGAAAGGAACGACATGGCCGTCGCGACCTTCGCCGCCGGCTGCTTCTGGGGCGTCGAGGAACGCTTCGCGGGCCTTCCCGGGGTCACCGCCACCGAGGTGGGCTACACCGGCGGCACGACCGAGCACCCGACGTACGAGCAGGTCTGCTCGCACAGGACTGGTCACGCCGAGGCCGTGCGCCTCGAGTATGACCCGGAGGAGATCCGGTACGAGCGACTGCTTGACGCGTTCTTCGCGATGCACGATCCGACGCAGTGGAACCGCCAGGGTCCGGACATCGGGTCGCAGTACCGCTCGGCGATCTTCTGCCACTCGCCGGAGCAGGAACGCGCCGCGCGCGACGCCGTGCGTCGGCTCGAGGCCTCAGGCAAGCTCAGGCGGCCGGTGGTGACGCAGATCGTCGCCGCCGGGCCGTGGTGGCCGGCGGAGGACCACCACCAGAAGTACTTCATGAAGCACGCCGCCTTCGGCTGCCACATCTGAGCTGCTGCCGGGGACGCGGCATCGATGCGGGGAGGCTCTTGACCCCGGCACCGTCGGCCCGTTGAATGGCTGCGTTGTCGCCGATCGGGGAGAAGCCGTACCAGTGCGTCCCAACCTGTTGTTCCTCATCACCTTGTTCTTCGGCGTGTGGTTCACGGCGCTCACGGCGATCGCCTGGACAAGAGGCAGGCGGCCGGCCGCCGCATTCCTCGGCCTGCTCGCTGCCATCGACCTCGCCGTCGCCTTCAACCAGCTCATGCGCTGACGACGGCAGACTGCGGTCCGGGAGGTCGCTCATGGAGAAGCTCATCATCACGGCGGGGCTCACCGGCTCGCGCATCAGCAAGACGCAGACGCCGCACATACCGGTCACGCCCGACGAGATCGTGCGCTCGGGCGTCGCGGCCTGGCGGGCGGGAGCTTCCGTCCTGCATGTGCACGTGCGCGACCCCGAGACGGGGCTGGGGACACAGGACCTCCGCTTCTTCAGGCCTGTCGTGGAACGACTGCGCGCCGAGACCGACGCCGTGCTCTGCCTGACCACGAGCGGTATCCCCGGGCGCAACCTCCCGGTCGAGGAGCGGCTCGCCCCTCTCGACCTCAGGCCCGAGCTGGCCTCGTTCGACGCCGGCTCCGTGAACACGCCCGCCGGCGTCTTTCTCAATCCGCCTGAGTTCCTCGACGCGCTGGCGGCGAAGGCGCTCGAGCTCGGCGTCAAGCCGGAGCTCGAGTGCTTCGACGCCGGCCACGTCGCGACGTGCCTGCGCTACCTGGACGAGAAGAAGATCGCTTCGCCGCCGCACTTCCAGTTCGTCCTCGGCGCGCCGTACGGTATGCCCGCGACGGCGGCGTCGCTCGTCTACCTGACCGGTCTGCTGCCGGCGGACGCGACCTGGTCGGTGATCGGCATCGGGCGCGCGCAGACGCCCATGGCGGCGCTGGCGATCGCCATGGGCGGGCACGCGCGCGTCGGCCTCGAGGACAACATCCACTACCGCAAGGGCGAGCTCGCGACCGGCAACGCGCAGCTCGTCGAGCGCGTCGTCAGGTTGGCCGTCGAGCTCGACCGCGCGGTCGCGACTCCGGCTGAGGCGCGGGTGATCCTGAGTCTGACCTGAGCCGCGAGCCTATCCGGTCAGGCTCACGTCGCAGGCTGCGCAGCGGGCTACCGTCGAACAGGGAGCGGCCGCCGGCGGGCTGGCCGGCGACGTCACAGCCTCGGGCCCGTGCTCGAGCGGCCGAACGTATGCCAGGCGCCCGACTCCCCCGGGGAGATCGCCATCTGCCCGCGCCGGCGCCGATAGACGACGAACGGCCGTGTCAGATACCAGACGGGCGCGCTCCAGAAGTGGACGAAGCGCGTGAAGGGAAAGAGCGCGAGAAAGAGCCACGCCACCGTGGCGTGCACCTGGAAGATCCACGGCGCCGCGGCGATGTCGCTCACATCGGGTCGGAGCAGGAAGAGGTCGCGCAACCAGAGCGACACCGTCTCGCGGTAGTCGTGGCCGGGGCCGAGCACGTTGTAGCCGACGGTCACCCCGACGCCGAGGGCGATCATGAGCCAGAGGAGGGCGATGGCGACCCAGTCCACACGAGTGGTCACGGCCCGGACCCTGTCGCTGGAGACGCGCCGGGTGGTGAGCACCGTGAGGCCGGCGGCGATGAGGACGGCGGCCGTGGTGCCGGCCGTCTTGGCGAAGGCGGAATAGAGGGACTCGGGCACGCCCAGGGCCGCCGTCCACGACGCGGGCACGAGCAGGCCGGTGGCGTGGCCGAGGATCGCCAGCAGCGTGCCGTAGTGGAAGAGCGGCGCCCCGACGAGCAGCAGGCGCCGCTCGTAGAGCTGCGACGAGCGGCTGGTCCAGCCGAAGCGGTCGAAGCGGTAGCGCCAGACGTGGCCGACGACGAAGACGGTCAGGGCGGCGTAGGGCAGGGCGACGAAGGCGACGACCTGCCACGCGTGCTGGGCGTTCACGGCCGGCCCCCGTCTTCGCGCGCCGGCAGGACGGACAGGACCGCCCGGACGATCAGGGCGAACGGGCTCTGTCGCCGGTCGAGCGCCGTCGCGAGGTCCGTCAGCGCCTGCCTCTCGCCGGCCAGCAGTCCGCGGCAGCCGGGCACGTGCGCGGCGACCTCGAGCATGAGCGGCAGATAGTCGGGCAGCTCGTCGCCGCGCACCTCGGCTCCGAGGCGCGCGTAGGTTCGCCTGAGGTCGAGCAGGGCCGCGCCGCGCTCACGCGAGGTGCGCGGCATGCCCTCGGTCAGGTAAAGCGTCGCCGCGCCGTCCAGTTCGAATGTCTCGACGTAGCGCTGCTCACGCCCCGATGGGCTCAGACCACGCCACTCGCGGACGAAGCGCTCGAGGTCGCGCCGCGGCGCGTCGGCGGGCAGCTCGGCGAGCGCCGCGGCCACGAGCTCGAGATCCTCGTCACTCGCGGACCCCGGGTAGTCGAGCAGAAGCGACGCCGCCTGCAGCACGACGGCGGTCGCGTCGGGCGCCGCCGCGGGTACGGGCGCGG
>CAZTMO010000037.1:10181-11542 GCA_964615105.1 uncultured Thermoleophilia bacterium | reverse complement strand
GGTCGCCGTGCCCGTCGTCGCCGGGCACGAAGAGCGTGGCGCGCCCGGCGTCCAGCAGCGTCACCGTCTCGCTCAACAGCGTGTCGACGACCGTGGCGGTCGACACCTCCGAGACGAGGTACGCGCTGATGCGGTTGATCGCCTCGGCCTCGCGTTCTCGCGCGACCGCGCGCGCCTCGCGATCGCGCAGGCGACCCGTCTGGGCGCCCATCACGACGCCGGCGACGAGGAACGCGGCCAGCGCGAGCCAGTCCGCGGTCTCGGCGACGTGGAGCGCTTGGTATGGAGGGAGGAAGAAGAAGTTCCAGCAGAAGAACGCGAGGACCGCGGCCAGGGCCGCCGGCCAGGTCCCGCTCAGGCGCGCCACGAGCACGACCACGAGGAGGTAGAGGATAGCCCACTGCCCTTTGGCGAAGTGGTCGCGGCCGGGGTAGAAGGCGAGCGTCGACAGCGCCACGGCCGCCAGCGCGAGGATGGAGCCGTGACGGACGAGACGCTCGCGCGCCGCTCGCAACATGTCCCGTCGACCTCCTTCGTGTCCGGTCAGACTGTACGCCGCCGTGCCTGTCAAGGCCATCCGCGCGGGAGCCCTGACGGCGTCGGCGAGGGCGGGCCGCCGCGGCCGCGGCGGCGGCAAGGCCCGTCGCTCCGCTACACTGGTGACGTGAACCCGGCGACCGCCCTGCCACCCGCCTTCTACGACCGCCCCGTCCTCGTCGTCGCCCGCGACCTCATCGGCTGCACCCTGCTGTTTCGCGGCGTCGGGGGGCGGATCGTCGAGACCGAGGCGTACGCACCGGACGATCGTGCCAGCCACTCGTTCAGCGGGTGCACGGCGCGCAACGCCGTCATGTTCGGGCCGCCCGGTCACCTCTATGTCTACTTCACCTACGGGATGCACTTCTGCGCCAACCTCGTCTGCGAGGCGGAGGGGGTGGGGGCCGCCGTACTCGTCAGGGCGCTCGAGCCCCAGCAGGGGCTCGAAAGGATGGCCGAGCGGCGCGGCCTCGTCGCGCATCGCCCCGACGGGTCCGTCGAGGTCCGCCTCCTCTGCAGCGGCCCGGCCCGCCTCACGCAGGCGCTCGCCATCGGCCGGACCGAGAACGGCCTGCCCGCCTGGCGCGGGCCGCTGTCCGTCATGCCCAGAGCCGGGGCTGCCGTCGACCAGCCGCGCGGCCGGGCCTCCGGCGCTCCGGAGATCGTCGCGACGCCCCGCATCGGCGTCGGCGACGACCGGCGGCCCTGGCGCTTCGTCGACGCGGGCAGCGCGTTTCTCTCGCGCCCGCTCCGCCGCCCCTGAGCGCCGCCCCTGAGCGCCGCCCCACCCCTTGAGCGGCGTCGCCACCACTCTCGAGCGCTGA
>CAZTMO010000037.1:8945-10081 GCA_964615105.1 uncultured Thermoleophilia bacterium | reverse complement strand
CCCCTGAGCGCCGCCCCACCCCTTGAGCGGCGTCGCCACCACTCTCGAGCGCTGAGACCGCCGCGGGGGCGCCGCTCAAGGGGGGATGTCCCTTCCCCCTGTTTCGGGTATGAATACGGTCCGAGCGTCTCCACTCACACCTGCGCGGGCCGGCCTCACGTCGCGTTCGCGCGCACCGAAAGGACCACCGTGAAGCTTCGTGAGATCTACGAGACCGCAGTGCGCATGGGCGTCAAGGCCGACCCGCGCGGCAAGAAGGGTGTCGAGGAGCATCTCGAACGCACGCGCCGCCGTCACGAGAAGCTGCCCGCCCACCTCAAGGCCTTCGCCGACGAGGCCGATCTGACGAACCCCTTCTCCGACACGCGGATCTACGTCGGCGACCCAGAGACCGAGGTCACGACGCTGCTCGGCGGGATCGACATGAACACCGGCGAGATCCTGCTCGCCGACCGCCTGCGCGAGAAGGGCGTGCCGATCGACGCCGTGTACACGCACCACCCCGAGGGTTTCGGCTTGACGAAGCTGGACGACGTGATGGAAGCGCAGGCCGACATCTGGGCGCAGTTCGGGGTGCCCATTCAGGCCGGAGAGAAGTTCATCAGCGAGCGGATGGACGAGGTCAAGCGCCGCCTGATGCCCGTCAACTACGACCAGGCGATCGACGCGGCGCGCCTGCTGGGCATGCCGTTCTTCTCCGCCCACACGCCCACCGACAACCTGGTCGTCGAGTTCCTGACCAAGTACTTCGCCGAGCGCGAGCCCAGGCTGATCGAGGACGTGGAGAAGGCGCTCGTCGAGATCCCCGAGTATCGCATCGCGGCGCGCAAGGGCGCGGGCCCCTATCTCGGCAAGAGCAGCCCGTCGGCGCGCGCCGGTAAGATCTGGGTCGACATGACCGGCGGCACCGAGGGTCCCAAAAAGGCGATGGAAAAGCTCGCCGACGCCGGAGTGGGTACGATCGTCGGCATGCACATGGGGCCCGAGCTTCGCGAGGAGGCCGAGAAGCACAACGTGCACGTCGTGATCGCCGGTCACATGTCGAGCGACTCGCTGGGCATCAACCTCTTTCTCGACGCCCTCGAGCGCAAGGGCGTCAAGACGGTCGCGACGTCGGGTCTCATCCGTGTGCATCG
>CAZTMO010000037.1:0-8845 GCA_964615105.1 uncultured Thermoleophilia bacterium | reverse complement strand
CGAGGCTTCGATCGGTGGCCGCGCCCCAGCGTCGTAGTATGAGGGCGTGAGCGCCCACTCCCGCATCGAACTGCTGGCGCCGGCCGGCGACGAGCGCGCGCTGCGCGCCGCCCTCGCGGCCGGCGCCGACGCGATCTACTTCGGCCTCGAGCGCTGGAGCGCGCGTGCGTTCGCCGGCAACTTCGCCGGCGACGAGGCCGCGCGCGCCGTCGACCGCGCGCACCTCTACGGGGCGCGCGCATACCTCGCGCTGAACACGCTGCTCAAGGACGACGAGCTCGGGCCGGCATTGGCGGCCCTCGAGGCGCCGTACACCGCCGGGCTCGACGCCGTCATCGTCGCCGACCTCGGGTTCGCGGCCCTCGTGCGCGAGCGGTTCCCGGGCCTCGATCTCCACGCCAGCACGCAGGTGAACACGCACTCGTCCGGACAGCTTGCCGCGCTCTCGCGCCTCGGCTTCGTCCGCGCGGTCCTCGCCCGCGAGCTCAGCCTCGACGAGATCGCCGCCCTCGATGCTCACGGACTCGAGCTGGAAGCCTTCGTCCACGGCGCCCTCTGTTACGGGTACTCCGGTGACTGCCTGTTCTCGAGCATGGTCGGCGGGCGCAGCGGCAATCGTGGCCGCTGCAGTCAACCCTGCCGCATGCGCTACAGGCTCACGCGCGCGCCGGCGCGCGCGTGGGACGCTCCCTCTCGCACCGACCGCGCCCGACGCACTGTCGCGGCGACGGGGCGGACGTCCGCTGTCGGCGCCGGTGAGCGCCGTCCGCCCAGCGCCGAACTCGACCGCGTGCTCTCCACCGGCGATCTCTGCGCTCTCGGCGCTCTGCCGGCGCTCCTCCGCGCCGGCGTCACCTCGTTCAAGATCGAGGGTCGCATGAAGGACGCGGCGTATGTCGCCGTCACGACGGCGGTGTATCGGGAGGCTCTGGACGCGGCCGTCGGCGACCCCGACGGCTTCACTGTGCGCCCCGAGTGGCTCGCGTACCTCGAGCAGAGCTTCTCACGGGGCTTCACTGTGGCTCACCTTGAGGGACGTCACGACGAGGTCCGCAGCGGCGGCCGGGGAGGGCACCGGGGGGTGCTGGTCGGCCGGGTGGCGAGCGTGGACGAGGGCGAAGGCGTGGTGAAGATCCGTTTGAGCATGCCGGTCGCCGCGGGCGATGTCGTCTGTCTCTACACGCCGTGGGGCCAGACGGATTCCATGCGTGTCGCCACCGCCGCGAGCGACATGTTGACACTGCGCGTGCGTGAGCGCGTCGCCGTCAAGGACAGGCTGTTCCGCCTTGACGCGGCCGCGGTCGGGGAGCTGGCGCGTGAGCTGACGAGCGGGCGGCGGGTGGTGCGGCCCATCCGCGTCGACGCACGCCTCGACGGCCGCGCCGGCGAGTGCGCGCGCCTCCGGCTGCGCGTCGTCCCCGACGGGCCGGCCGTACAGGCGGTCTCGGCGCAGCCGCTGGCGCCCTCACGCGCCGTCGCGCTCGACGAGCGGCGGGTGCGTAAGGCGGTCGGCGCATTCGGCGGCACACCATACGAGCTCGCCCGTCTGGATCTGGTGCTTGATGAGGCGCTCTTTCTCCCGGTCAGCGTGCTCAAGGATCTGCGCCGGCGGGCGGTGGCGGCGCTCGACGAGCGCCGCTTGGCTGCCGGCCGGCGCTCGACGAGCGGGCGCGCTGAGGCGGCTGCCGGGCGCGGCGACTCGGGAGGGCCCCCCACAGGAGACGCGCGTCTCGCGGCCGCGTGCGACTCCCTCGGTCCGGGCGAACACGCCGCCGGTACTTCCACCCCGATCGCCGGTGGCACGCGTCGCGGGGGCGAGCGCGATGTCGTCCTTCTGCTGCGTCCCGACGAGGCACCAATCCCCTCGCCCGATACCGGCGTCCTCTGTCTCGACCTGCTCGCCGGCGAACCGATCGAAGCGGTCGAGCGCGCGCGGGTCGCTCTGGAACGGACCGGACTGCCGGTGCGCTGCCGTCTCCCGGATGTGCTGTTCGACGCTGACCGCGACTGGCTCGCGGCGGTGACCGCGCTGCCTTGGGCGGCGGTGCACGCGCGCCACCTGGCGTTGCTCGCTTCGCCGACCGCCGTGTCTTCTGGCGCCGCGCTCGTCCTGGAGTACCCGTTGCAGGGTCTGGGCGGCGCGACGGCCGCCGAGCTGGCCGGCCTCGCCGGCCGCCCGTCGGCGGCGGTCGTCGCTTCGCCGGAGGCGTCGCTGGAGGAGGTCGCCGCCCTCGCGGCCACGCTCGCACGTCTGCGCCCTCGGCCGGCGGTCGAGCTCCTGGCCTTCGGTCGCGTGCAGGTACTGCACGCACGCGACCGTCTCGGCTGGGCGGAGGGTCTTGTCGATGCACGGGATCCGGTGACGCACGCCACCTTGTTGCTGGAGGATGCGAAGGGCTACATCTTCCCGGTCGAGGTCGACGGGCGGGGGGCGCGGCTGTTCAACGCCCGCGTCACGAACCTTGCGGGCAACCTCGACGAGCTGCGCGCCGCCGGTGTCGCGCGCCTCTTGGTCGTGCAACGCGACCTTTCGTCCGACGAGGGCCGGGCCTTCGCCTGCGGCGGCCTGCCGGCCCTCGCCGCCTTCGTCGCCCGCGAGCGCACGACCACTGGGCATCTTTTTCGCGGCGTCTCCTGACGCGTCGGCGGCGACGCGTCGCGGGCGAGGGGGTCCGGCGCGCCAGGGGCGCGACCTCCTTTGTCGGCCCGTCGGCGACATCGTCCCGGCGTGGTAACATCTGCCTCCCGTCGGCAGGGTGCGCGGGGAGGGCAGGCTCAGCGCCGAGCGATGCGGTCGCCCGGTCGCCTCGCGTCGAGCGTCGGTGACGTTCACGTCTCGCCGTCGTGGGAGTCGTCGGCGAGCGCGGTCCGGGGCCTCTCCGGCCGAGAGGGCGCGCTGCCGGTCGGCATCCGCGCCGAGGAGAGGGTCGAAGTCCGGGGAGACAACGGGTGAGACGCGAGCTCGCAGAGGCAGACCGACGGGAACGCGTCCTCGAGGCTGCCATGCAGGCGATCGGCGAGGTCGGCCTGCTTCGTCTGCGCATGGAGGACGTGGGCCGACGTGCCGGCATGAGCCCGGGCCACATCCTGTATTACTTCCGCACCAAGCAGCGTCTCCTGCTCGAGACCCTGCGCTGGAGCGAGGGTCTTCTGGCGGCCGAGCGTGCGCGGCGGATCTCGCGACTGCAGAACGCGTGCGCGCGCCTGCGGTGCTACGTCGAGCTGTACCTCCCCGAGAGGGCGGACCAGCCGAACTGGCGTCTGTGGTTGCATGCCTGGACGCTGGCGGGGGAGCCCGATGTGGCTCTGCTCATCGCCACGCTTGACGAGCGCTGGCAGGCCGATCTCGACAGCATCGTCGCGCTCGGCCTCGCGGCCGGTGACTTCTCCGACCCGGGGCCGACGTTCGCCGCCGAGTTCCAGGCCGTGCTCGACGGTCTCAGCGTGCATCTCATGACCGACCGCCCGCCCACTCAACGCCGCTGGGCCGTCGACTATGCGCTTCGTCTCGCCGCAGAGCGACTGCAGGTCGAGCCTCCGTCGTCACAGATCGCCGGCGACGCCGGCGACCGCCAGATCGGCACAGCCGAGCCGACCCGGCGGTGAGCCGCCGGGGCCCCTCGCTGTCATCGGACGCGAGGGCCGTGTCGGGACTGTCAGCTCCTTCGTGCCGGTCCTTGACTTTCGTCTGGAGCTTCCACTACGGTATGGAAGCGCATTCTAGAATGGCATTCGAAGGAGACGGGGATGACGGAAGAGGACAAGGCGGGCGTCGCAGGCGCGCGCACGCCGCGCGCCGATGGGCTGCGTCTGCCGGCGCGCTCGGTGACGCACGCGCGGACGCTGCTCTCGTGGCCATGCAGGACCGACGTTTTCGGGCCGCTCATGGCGCGCGCCAGGGAGGAGTGGGCCGAGGTGGCGCACGCCATCGCCCGCTTTGAGCCCGTGACCCTGCTCGTTCGTCCCGAGGACGCGGGACAGGCGCGTGCGCTCTGTGGCGAGGCCGTCGATCTCCTGGAACTGTCCCTTGACGATTCCTGGATCCGCGACAACGGGCCGATCTTCCTCAGCGACGAGGCGGGCCGCGTCGCCCTGGCCGACTTCGGCTTCGACGGCTGGGACCACGAGTTCACGCCCTTCGACCGCGATGCCGAGGTGCCGCGGCGCATCGCGGACGCGTGGGGCGTGCGACGCTACGAAGCGCCCTTCGTGCTCGAGGGCGGCGCCTTCAACACTGACGGCGAGGGCACCATCCTCACCACCGAACAGTGCCTTCTCTACCGGCGCAACTACGGGCTCACGCGCGCGCAGAACGAGGAGCTGCTGCGCGCCTGGCTCGGCGTCGAGAAGATCGTCTGGTTGCCCTACGGGTTGCTCGAAGACACGGGGCGGGGAACGACGAACGGCCACGTCGACGACGTCGCCCAGTTCGTCGCCCCAGGGCTCGTCCTTGCCCAGACGTGCCCCCCCGAGAATCCCAACCACGCCCGTCTCGAGGCCAACCTCGAGGTCCTGCGTGCGGCGACCGACGCGAGAGGACGCCGGCTCGAGGTGGTCGAGATGCCGCTCCTGCCCTACGTCGAGGGCGTCGGCGCCGGGCTCGAAGGAGTGACCGGGCCCGGCGCCGACCATCTGATGCCGGCGCCCTACGTGAACCTCGTGTTCGTCAATGGCGGCGTCCTTGTCCCGCGGCTCGGGGCCGCCGGCGAGGAGGCTGCCTACGAACGCATCGCGGCGCTGTTGCCCGGTCGCGAGCTCGTCGGGCTGCCGGTGGAGATGTCGGCGTTCGGCGGTGGCGGCCTCGGCTGCATCACGCAACAGGTACCTGCCGGCGAGTTCCTGCCGCCGTCGGCCGATCGGCGCTGAAGGGAGAGATGAACATGGCTGAGGAACTCGCGTTCGCGCGCAAGGCCAGCGGGCTCGTCCGTGGACTGTCGATGTGGGACGCGTTCATGATCGGCTTCATGAACCAGGGCATCATGCCCAATCTCTGGTGGGTGCTGACCCTCGGTCTGTCGATCTACCTTGGCGGCAACATCATCATCGCGGCGCTGATCTCACTCGTGCTCGCGGGGTTCAGCTTTCCGCTTGTCTGGGGCATCCTCGGGGGCACCATGCCTCGTTCGGGCGGCGAGTACATCTACAACTCGCGCATCCTTCACCCCGTGGTGGGACTGGTCGAGAGCTGGGGAAACGCCTGGGTGTGGGTCTTCTGGATCTACATCCTCGCCCCTTGGGTCGCCGATCCCGGCCTCGCGATGATGGCCGACATGGCGGGCTGGCCGGGGGTGGCCGAGTTCGCGCGCAGCACGACGGGCATCTGGACGCTCGCCTCCCTGACAAACGTGGCCGCGTTCTGCACGATCGCCTTCGGGATCTCGATCATGGCGCGCATCCAGAAGGTCGTGTTCACGGTGGGCATGTCGGGCGTCGTCGTCATGCTCGGCATCCTCACCCTGCACAGCAGAGCCGACTTCATCGCCAAGTGGGACGCCCTCGCCGCGCAGTATGGCTCGCTGACCTACGACGAGTTCGCCCCGGCGGTGAGCGCGGCCGCGGGAGCCGCGATCCCGAGCACCTGGAACTGGCCGGACACGATCGGCATGCTCGTCGCCTGCACGTACCTCTTCGCCTACGCCTACTGCATCACCTACGTGTCCGGTGAGGTGAAGAAGCCGGAGAAGGCGATCATCGGCGGCAACCTCCTCGCCATCGTGGTCCCCGCGGTCTGCCTCATCTGGGCGGGGGCCGTGTTGTACCGCGTCCTCGACTTCGAGTTCATCTCCGCGGCGAGCTGGCTGGACTACAATTACGAGCTTGAGGGCTACACGCTGCCCTTCACGCCCAGCATCCTCGGGCTCGCGCACGTGCTCGTGTCGAACATGTGGGTCGCCATCCTCATGGGCGTCTCGTACATGGTCTTCTGTTACTGGTGGTGCGTGCTGTCCTATCTCGCCGCACCCCGCGTCATGTTCGCCTGGGGCATGGACCGCATGGGCCCGAACTGGTTCACGAGCGTGAACCCGCGCTTCGCGTCGCCGCTCAAGAACTACGTGGTGTGCTTCGGTCTCGCCCAGGCCCTCATCACGGTCTATCCCTTCGTCGGCGACGCCATGCAGGCGTACACCGTCACCGGGCTCGAGTGGTTGACCGTGTTCGGCACGACCGCACTGGCCGCCCTGCTCCTGCCGTACAGAAAGAGCGTCGCCACGATCTGGGAGGCATCTCCGTACCGGGGCTGGCGGCTGGGGAGGCTGCCTCTGCTGACGTTGGCGGCCGTCGTCAACCTCTTCTACATCGGTATCCTGTTCTGGTACTTCATCGTCCGGCCCGAACTGCGCTCGCTGACATGGTTCTCGCTGGGCATGTACGGCGTCATCTACGCTGCGGGATTGGCCTGGTATCTGTTCTGGCGACAGAAGGGCAGAGCGCTCGGTTTGAGTCGCGATGTGACGTACGGGCAGTTGCCGCCGGAGTGACGCAGGCTGCTGCCGCGCGTCCCACGGCGTCGCGCCCTTCGGGCCCACGCCGCTGCGTCGAGGTGTGGCGGCGGCGCGGTCGTGCTCTGGTGGCCGTGGTATCATTCGCGGCGGCCGCGACTCGTCGCGGCCGCCGCGCGCAATGACCACAGGGAGGCCGAACGTCGTGCCCGATCAGCGCCTCATCGACGACCTCATGATCGGCGCCGTCGACGTTCTTCCCGAGGGCGCCCTCGAGGAGAAGCTCTCGCTCGCCGAGCGCGAGCGGCGGCCCCTGCGGGTCAAGCTCGGCGTCGACCCCACGGCGCCCGACATCCACCTCGGCCACACCGTCGTCCTCAACAAGCTGCGTCAGTTCCAGGACGCCGGTCACGTGGTCGTGCTGATCATCGGCGACTACACGGCGCGCATCGGCGATCCGTCCGGCCGGTCGAAGACCCGCCCCCGCCTCGACCCCGCGGTCATCGACGCCAACGCCAGGACCTACCAGGAGCAGGCGCTCCTGATTCTCGACGACGACCCCGCGAAGCTCGAGGTGCGCCACAACGGCGAGTGGCTTGGGCCGCTGAGCATGGAGCAGCTCTTCGAGATCACGGCGACGACGACCGTCGCCCGGATCCTCGAGCGGGACGACTTTCAGAAGCGCTGGGACGCGCACCAGCCGATCAGCGTGCTCGAGATGCTCTACCCGTTCGCGCAGGGTTACGACTCGGTCGCCATCAGGGCCGACATCGAGATCGGCGGCACCGACCAGGTGTTCAACCTGTTCATGGGGCGTGATCTGCAGCAGCATTTCGGGCAGTCGCCGCAGGCGGTCATGACCATGGACATCCTGCCGGGGACGGACGGCGTCGAGCGCATGAGCAAGTCGACGGGTAACTACATCGGCGTCACCGAAGACCCGCGCGACGTCTACGGCAAGGTGATGAGCGTGCCGGACGAGGTCATGATGACGTACTACCGGCTGCTCACGAACCACCACGCCGACGAGTTCGCGCGGCTCGAGGCCGATCTTGCGACGGGCGCCGTGACGCCGCGCGACGCCAAGGCGCGCCTCGCGCGCGAGATCATCACGCGGCTGCGCGGCGCCGCCGCCGCGGCGGCGGCGGAAGAGCACTTCGACCGGGTCTTTCGCCGTCACGAGGCTGCCGACGACCTGCAGGAGCTGGCCCTCGAGGCGGGCGACCTCGAAGGCGAGGACGGCGCCGTCTACCTGCCCAAGGTCATGGAACGCTGGTTCGGGCTCACGCGCTCAGAGGGGCGGCGGCGCATCGAGCAGGGCGGCGTGACGCTCGACGGCGAGCCCGTCACGGCGCTCGCCGTCCCCGCCGCCCGGCTCGCCGGCCGCCGCCTCAAGGCGGGCAAGTCCGCTCGCGTGCAGGGCCTCGTCCGCGGCGTCTGAGCCGTGCCGCACCGGCATCCGGCGGTCGTTTCATGCGTGGTCGGACCGCGTCTCGCCGCGCCCTCCCGGTCTCGAGAGCGGCGTCTGCCGGGCGTTCGAAGGCCCTCGCGCGCCCCGCTGCGCCGGCGCGCTCGCCGCGAGTCTGCGCCGCAGGTTGACACCTCGGGGCAGACGGGTATACTTCCCCAGCGTTTCGCGTGTCCGCTGTCGGCGACGAGCTCACCGTTCACGACCACGAGACGCGGACCGTTGTACGGCTCGGCTCCTCCTGCTACTGTAAGTGGTCCACGCCGGGTCGCGAGTCGCAGGTACTGACGACTTCTCGACATGGCCTGTCAGGGGCGTTCGCGTCCCAAGGCCCGCGCGACGGTCCGGCGGTGTGCCTACGTGGCACGCGGTCTTTGAAAACTGAACAACGTGAGGAAGCCGGTCGTCCGGCCGCCGCGAGGCTGCCGGCAGACCGGTGGACGCCAGTGCACCTTGCGCACTCTCGGGTGCGCCAGGTCAACAATGAACCCCGTCATGCGGTCGATTGCTGCACCGCCGGTCTCGCGCCGGAGGTGACGACCGCTGACACCCGGGACGGTCCGCCGCCCCGGGACCTTGAGAGCTTCAAGCTCTTCTCTCGCTTGTCTGTCCCGCGGCTTCGGTCGCGAGCATCAAGTTGTCACGGAGAGTTTGATCCTGGCTCAGGACGAACGCTGGCGGCGTGCTTAACACATGCAAGTCGAGCGAGAAAGCCCCTTCGGGGGTGAGTACAGCGGCGAACGGGTGAGTAACACGTGGGCAACCTGCCCCGGAGACTGGGATAACAGCCCGAAAGGGCTGCTAATACCGGATGACGTGCGATCTGCCAAGTGGGTCGCACCAAATGGTAGCCTCGGCCTCTGCTCCGGGATGGGCCCGCGGCGGATTAGCTTGTTGGTGAGGTAACGGCTCACCAAGGCGACGATCCGTAGCTGGT
>CAZTMO010000036.1:0-11551 GCA_964615105.1 uncultured Thermoleophilia bacterium | reverse complement strand
GCGAGGGCCCCGAGTACGAGAGCATCTGGGCTTTGGGCGCCGCCTGCGGCGTCGGTGACCTCAAGGCGATCGTCGAGGCTGGCTACGTCTGCAACCGCGCCGGCATGGATACGATCACCATGGGCTCGACGATCGCCTGCGCGATGGAGCTCACCGGGGAGGGCGTGTTGCCGGGCGGTCCTCGTTTCGGCGACACCGCTGCCGTGATAGCCCTCTGCGAGGCTACGGCGCGCGGTGAAGGACTCGGCGAAGAGCTCGGCCAGGGCTCGGCGCGCCTCGCGGCGCGCCACGGCGGGCCCGAGCTCAGCATGTCGGTCAAGTCCCTCGAGCTGCCCGCCTACGACCCGCGCGGCATGACGGGGCAGGGGCTCGCCTTCGCGACCTCCAACCGCGGCGGCTGCCACCTGCGCGCCAACATGCTGGGCCCCGAGATCCTCGGCGTCCCGAAGATGATCGACCGCTTCGCCACGCTGGGCAAGGCGGGCCTGCTCATCAACATCCAGAACCTCAACGCCGTGCTCGACTCCCTCTCGCTGTGCAAGTTCACCGGCTTCGCCATGAAGGAGGACTACTACGCCCGTCTGCTGAGTGCAGCCTGGGGCGAGACGATCGAGTCGCAGGAGCTGCTGCGCGTCGGCGAGCGCATCTGGAACGCCGAGCGGCTCTTCAACCTCGCCGCCGGCTTCACGCGCGCCGACGACACGCTGCCGCCGCGGCTCCTCGACGAGCCCGTCCGGTCCGGCCCCGCCGCCGGGCGTGTCGTAGACTTGGCGCCGATGCTCGGCGAGTACTACATCTCGCGCGGCTGGGACGACGACGGGCGGCCTCGGACGGCCAAGCTGGACCAGCTCGGCTTGTCCGGCGTGGACGGCGGGCCGTGACCTCCGCCGTCCTCGAGCAGTTCCAGCGTGTCGGCCGGGACCTCTTCGTCGCCGGCCTCGTCAGCTCGCACGGCGGCAACATGAGCGTCCGCCAGGGCGACCGCATCCTCATCACCCGCCGCGGATCGATGCTCGCCCATCTCGACGAGCGCGACGTGATCGACATCGGTCTTGAGGAGAACGACGCCAATGTCACCCTCGCCTCGACGGAGATCGTCGTTCACCGGGCGGTCTACCAGGCGACCTCGGCTTTGGCGATCGTGCACACGCACCCCCCGTACGCGATCGCCCAGTCACTGGCCAAGGACGAGATCGTCCCCGTCGACTCCGAGGGCTCGTACCTGCTCCACAAGGTGCCGGTGGTCGCGGCACAGCTCACGGCGGGGTCGGTTGAAGTCGCGGAGCTTCTGCCGCGCTGGCTCAAGGAATACGACCTCGTCATGCTTCGCGGGCACGGCCCGTTCGCGATCGGCCACCTTCTGGAGGAGGCCTACCAGCTCACCAGCGTGCTCGAGATGACCTGTCGCGTCCTCACGATCAGCGAGGGCATGGGCGACGACGTCAAGGAGTACCGCAAGGGCAGCGAGCGCTACGGGAGCTGGTAGCGAGCAGAGGGGACACCGGCCCGTCGGCGAACCCCGGCGCCGCGGGTCCGGTCAGGGCGCCGCCGGGCGGGTCAGAGGCCGAACAGACTGCCGAGGGCGTCGACCAGCCGGCCGAAGAGACTCTCGTCCTTGCTGCGCGCGGTCGCCGCCTGCGACCTCGCGATCGCGGTCGTCTCGCCGATACCGTACTCCACGAGGGCCCTCGTCTCCGCCCCGCTCGACGTCGGCGTCGGGGTGGGTTTGGGCGTCTTGGTGTTCGTCGGCGTGGGTGTCGGCGTGGGCTTGATGGTCTTGGTCGGCGTCGGCGATGCCGTGGGCCGGACGGTGATCGTCTTGTCGGGCTTGGGCTTGCCGCTGCTCGCCGTCGGCGACGGCGACAGCTTCGAGTACTTGCCGCTCCAGGGCTTGAAGACCATGGAGGCGTACTCGAAGTCGGCGCTGGGCAGGTCGGCGAGCGCGATCCTGTTGAACTTGCCCCACATCGGAACACAGTAGGTGGAGCCCGAGACGCCGGGCATGGGGTGCTTGTAGTCGCCGGGGTAACCCATCCAGACCGCGGTCGACAGGTTCGGCGTGTAGCCGCAATACCACGCGTCGACGTAGTTGTCGGTCGTGCCCGTCTTGCCGGCGCGGGTGCGTGTGACGTAGGCGCCCGTGCCCGCGCCCGTGCCCGCTGTGGCGTTCGCCTGCAGGACCCTGTTCACGGTGTAGGCGACGCCCGCGCTGAGCACTCGCCGCCCCTTGGTCTTGGGCTTCCAGTCGACTTTGCCGCCGGGGACGACGACCTTCACGATCGCCTGTGGCTTGTGGTAGATGCCGCCGCTCGCCAGAGTCGCGTAAGCGACCGCCATCTCGAGCGGGTTGACCGCCTCGGTCCCGAGGGTGATGGAGGGAACGGCGGCGAGCGGGCTGGCGATGCCCATCTTCTGCGCCGTCTCGACGACGTTGTCGGGGCCGGTGTCCATACAGAGTTGCGCGTAGACGCTGTTGTCGGAGCGCACGGTGGCGGCGGAGACGGTGATGCGGCCGGCCGAGCTGTGGTCGTACGTGTTCACGATCCACGGCGCCGCGCCCGGCATCGGGATGATCGTCGGGCTGTGCGAGACGTAGTACGTGGAGGCGGGGTTCATGCCCATCTCGACGGCCGACGTGAGCACGAAGGTCTTCATCGCCGAGCCGGCCTGACGGCGCGCCTGCCAGGCGAGGTTGAACTTCTGCTTCTTGAAGTCGGTGCCGCCGACCATGGCGCGTATGTAGCCGGTCTTGGGGTCGATGGCGACGAGGGCGCCGGCGGGACCCCAGCCGCCGAAGCTGAGGCTCCCGATGGTACCCGAGATCGCCTGGAGGCCGGCGTCCTGCCACTCCATGTCGATGCTGGTGTGGACGCGCAGGCCGCCGTTGAACGTCTGTGCGGCGCCGTACTTCTTGATGAGCTGCCGGGTCACGTAGTCGACGAAGTAGGCGGCCTCGTTGTTGTTGACGTTCGGCGGGTTCTTGAAGACGCCGAGCTTCTTCTTCTTGGCCTCGTCGGCGCGCGCCTGGCTGATGTAGCCCTGCGTCGCCATCATGTCGAGGACCATGTCGCGGCGCTCCCTCGCCTGTTTGGCGTCGGTCGTCGGTGAGTATTTTGAGGGCAGGCGGATGAGCGCCGCGAGCAGCGCCGCCTCTTTGAGCGTGAGGTTCTTGGCGCTCTTGTGGAAGTAGGTGCGCGAGGCGGCCTCGACGCCGTAGGCGCCGGCGCCGAAGTAGATCGTGTTGAGATACGCGGTGAGGATGCGGTCCTTGTCCCAGCGGTCCTCAAGCTGCCAGGCGAGCACGGCCTCGCGCAACTTGCGCGCGACGCTGCGCTCGCCGCCGACGTAGGCGTTCTTCACGTACTGCGCGGTGATGGTGCTGCCGCCCTGGACGACTTCACCCGCCTTGAGGTTCGCGAGCATCGCGCGGGCGACGCCGATGGCGTCGACGCCGTGGTGCTCGTAGAAGCGCTCGTCCTCGACGGTGACCGCGGCCTGCTTCATCACGTCGGAGATCTGGCCGCTCTTGACGAGGACGCGGTTCTCGGCGCCGTGCAGCTCGGCGATGACCTTGCCGTCGCGATCGTAGATGACGGTGTTGACCGGGTTCTTGCGCTTCTGCAGGTCGTCGAGGCTGGGCAGGTTGCGGGTCAGGGCGTAGATGATGCCCGCGCCGGCGGTGAGCCCGGCGATGGACAGGAGCGCGAGGGCGAGGACGATCCAGCGCACCCAGCGCCAGGCGCCGCGCCGCCGCCGGCGCTCGCGCTGTCGGCGGGCGCGTACAGGCTCGCCGGCCGGCGCTTTCTCTCCCGCTCGGTATTTCGTGTAGCCTGCCATCGTCCTTGTCTGCTCCGTGGCGCACGCCCGCACCCCATGCGGGCGCGGCTCAGGCCATCGCCTTCAGGCCATCGCCTGACTGACGTCGTCGTCGGACGGTTTCTTCACCTCTTCCGCGCGCGGCGCGCTGTCTCCCTTCGGCTTGACCATCTTCGCCAGCACGATCGACACCTCGTAGAGGACGACCAGCGGCACGAAGAGGGCCAGCATCGAGAACGCGTCCTGGCTGGGGGTGAGGACCGCGGCGAGCACCGCCTCGACGAGGATAGCGTACCTGCGGTTCTTGCGCAGGAAACGATCGTCCACTACGCCGACCTTGGCGAGCAGGACGAGGATCACCGGCATCTCGAACGTGAGCCCGAACGCGAGCAGGAAGAAGGCCACGAAGGTGAAGTAGTCGCTGGCCCGGTTCTGGACGTTGAAGTACTCGCCGTTGAAGTTGAGCAGAAAGGCGAGACCGCGGGGCAGGACGAGCAGGTAGGCGAAGACGATGCCGCCGAGGAAGAGCACCGAGCACGAGAGCACGATCGGGATGAAGTAGCGCTTCTCGCTGGCAGTGAACGCCGGTCCGACGAAGGCCCAGAACTGATAGATGAGGTAGGGGGACGCCATGATGATGCCGGCGATCACCCAGACCTTGAAGCTCACCATGAACGGCTCGGCCGGACTGAACGTCATGATCTGCTGCTTGCCCTCGGGCAGCGGGCGGAGCAGCAGGTCGAACAGCCAGGCGTCGAACACGATCGCGACGACGACGCCGGCGGTCAGGGCGATCAGGCCCGCGAAGATGCGCTTGCGCAGCTCGTCGAGGTGCTCGGTGAGGGTGAGCTGCTCTTGGGCGTCGATCGGCATCGTCTGGCTCAGGCGTCGCCGGCGGTGCCGGTCGTGGGCGCCGTCTCGTGCCCGCCGCCCCGGGCGCCGGCGACGCCCGTCATCGTGCCGTCGTCGCCCGCCCGGGCGCCATCGCCGACGACCTCGCCGACGAGGATCTCGTCGCCGTCCGCTTCGTCGCCCAGCTCCTCTGCCTCGACGGGTGTCGCCGACCCCGCGACGCCCGCGGCGGCGGCCGTCGTCGCTGCCGCCTTCATCGCCGGCTTCGCGGTCTCGGCGTCGATGTCGATCTTGAGGTCGCTCCCGGCGTCGGCGAGCGACTGCTTGACGCCCTTGATCTCCTTCTCGATCTCGTCGACGCCAAGCTCCTTGCGCGCCGTGTCGGAAGCTTTCTTGAACTCGCGCACGGCACGCCCCAGCGAGCGGCCCATCTCGGGCAGCCGCTTGGGCCCGAAGACGAGCAGTGCGAGCACGAGGATGATGACGATCTCGGCGGCGCCGATGTTGGGCATGGGAGGGACGCTCCGGGGCGGTTACGTCCCCCAATCTTAGGCACGGGGCGGCGGGAACGCAACGCGGTGGCCGGCGGGACTGCGCCGCCCCGCCGCCCGTTCGCGCCGCCTGACCGCCCGCTCCGCTTCCTGACGAAGCGGCGCTTCACCGACCATACCCTGCCGGGTACGGGTGAAGCGGCTTGTCCAAGGCGGCGCACGCGGCATGGACACCTCGGAGCACACGCAAGAAAGGGCCTGCAAATCCCGCACAAACGGCGATTGGACGCGAGGGCCTGTCGAAGTTGCGCCCTCGCTCGCGGCTTTGGTAGAGTACGGCGGCAGTCGCCTTCCGCCCCGAACGTGGAGCCCGGGCGGGTCGGCCGGCTCACGATCCGCATGACGAGCGAATATCTCACCAACTGGCTATACGTCTGGGCCTTCCTCGTGGCGGGCGCCGTGCTCGTCGTGCTCATCCTGCTGGTCTCCAAGCTCGTCAATCCCCAGCATCCTACGCCGGGCAAGCTCGCCCACTACGAATGCGGCATCCCGCCGGCTGGCTCGCCGTGGTCGCCGTTCGCCGTGCGGTATTACGTCATCGCCCTCCTCTTCCTCGTGTTCGATGTCGAAGCAGTCTTCCTGTTTCCCTGGACGCTCGTGTTCCGCACGCTCGGGACGGCGGGGTTCGTCGAGATGATGCTCTTCATCGGCGTGCTCACATGGGGCCTCGGCTACGCCTGGCGCAAGGGAGCCCTGGAGTGGGCCTGAGCGACATGGTCCCCGACCGCCTCAAGGTCGGCTACCCCAAGCTCGAGTCGTTCCAGAGCCCCAACGTCATCACGACGACCGCCGACTTCATCTTCAGCTGGGCGCGCTCCAACTCGGTCTTCCCGTTCACGTACGGGCTCGCTTGCTGCGCGATCGAGATGCTGAGCTCGGGCTTCGCGCGCTTCGACGTGGCGCGCTACGGCATGGAGGTCTTTCGGCCGACGCCGCGACAGTCCGACCTGATGATCGTCGCCGGCACCGTCAACGAGAAGATGGCCCCCGTCCTCAAGCGTCTCTACGACCAGATGGCCGAGCCGAAGTGGGTCGTCTCGATGGGTGCCTGCGCGACCAGTGGCGGCCCCTTCTACGACGGCTACAACGTGGTCAACGGTGTCGACAAGATCGTCCCCGTCGACGTGTACATCCCCGGCTGTCCTCCGCGTCCGGAGGCGCTCTTCCAAGGGTTGCTCGAGCTGCAAGGCAAGATCAAGGCACACAGCTTCGCCCCGGTCCTTCCGGGCGACGAGAGCGCGGCGGAGGGGTGACCTCGTGACGCTCGAGGTGGGCACGCTCAAGATGACCATGGACGAGATCGCCGGCGAAGTCGCGCGCGACTTCGCCGGCGATCTCGAGGACGTGCGTGTCCAGGAGCCGGACACCATCGTCGCGCGCCTGGCGCGCGAGAAGCTCAAGGACGTCGCCCGCCGGCTCAAGGCGCACGGCGACCTCGCCTACGAGACCCTCAACTGGATCGCCGGCGTCGACCTGGGAGCGCAGTACGAGAGCGTGTACCACGTCTACTCGTGGCGGACGAACACCTGGATCGAGCTCCATGTGCCGGTCCCCAAGGGCAAGCCCGAGGTCGACACCGTGACCGACGTCTGGCCGGCCGCCGATTGGCACGAGCGCGAGTCCTGGGACATGGTCGGTATCCGCTACGTCGGGCATCCCGACCTGCGCCGCATCCTGCTCAAGGACGACTTCGTCGGCCACCCGCTGCGCAAGGACTACGTCGACCTCGCCGAGAACCATCCGCATGCCTGACCAGTTCGCCACAGCCGAGCCCGACGAGGCGACCAAGCTGGCGCTGCGGCGCATCGAAGAATCGGCGGCGGCGGGTGCGGGCTCCGACATGGAGGGCCTCGTCCTCAACGAGGTCGTCGTCAACATGGGCCCGCAGCATCCTGCCACGCACGGCGTGCTGCGTCTCGTCGTGACCCTCGACGGCGAGCTGGTCAAGGACGTCATCCCCGTCATCGGCTACCTGCACCGCTGCAAAGAGAAGCTGGCCGAGAAGCGCACGTACTTCCAGTACATCCCCATCCTCGACCGTACCGAGTACGTGGCCGGCATGAACTGCGAGTGGGCCTACGTGATGACGGTCGAGAAGCTCATGGGGATCAGGCCCACGCGGCGAGCGGAGTTCATCCGCGTCATCGTCGGCGAGCTCATGCGCATCGCGAGTCACCAGGTCGCGGTCGGGACGTTCACCGCCGACCTCTCGCCTCTCGGCACGGCGATGGTCTTCTACATGTTCCGCGACCGCGAGAAGATCCTCGACCTGCTCGAACAGGTCTCGGGCGCGCGCATGATGTTCAACTATCTGCGCTTCGGCGGCGTGCGCTACGACCTGCCCGCCGGCTGGGTCGAGACGTGCCGCGACCTCATGAAGCGCATGCCCAGGCTCATCGACGAATACGAGTCGCTGGTCGAGGACAACGCCGTCTTCTTGCAGCGCACGGTCGGCAAGGGGGTCATCACCCACCGCGACATCGTCGACTACGGCATCACCGGGCCCAACGCGCGCGCCTCGGGCGTCGCGCTCGACCTGCGCCGGACGCGACCGTACTCGGTCTACCCGGAGCTCGACTTCGAGGTCTGCATCGCCCGGCACGGCGACATCTTCGACCGCTACAAGGTGCGCGTGAACGAGATGCGCGAGTCGGTCAAGATCGTCGAGCAGTGCCTGGACATGCTGCCCAGGGGCCCGGTCCAGCTCGGGTCGCTGCGCGCCCCGTACGTCATCACGCCGCCGCCGGGTTCGTGCTACGTCGGCCAGGAGAACCCGCGCGGCGAGTACGGCACCTACATCGTGTCGGACGGGTCGCGGTACCCGTACCGGCTCAAGTACCGCGACCCCTGCTTCTGCAACCTGCAGCTCTTCCCCAAGCTGCTGCGCGGCACCAGGATCGCCGACGCGGTGGCGATCTCGGGCAGCATCGACCTCGTGCTCGGGGGCATCGACCGGTAGTGGACCTCTTCCTCGACATCGTCCGGCTGGTGGTCTGCGTCGTCGTCGCTTACCTCGTGGTGTTCGTCGCGGCGCTCGCCAACATCGTCTTCGAGCGCCGCGCCCTCGCCTTCATGCAGGACCGGCACGGTCCCAACCGGGTCGGCCCGCACGGCGTCCTCCAGAGCGTCGCCGACGCCTTCAAGATGATGGGCAAGGAGGACTTCAGGCCGGCGCTCGCCGACCCGTGGATCTTCACCCTCGCCCCCATCCTGGTCATGGTCGGCGCGGTCGCCGTGCAGCTCGTCATGCCCTACACCAAGGGCTTCACGCCGGGCGACCTGAACGTCGGGCTCATCTACATCGTCGCCGTGACGAGCTTCACCACCATGGCGATCCTGCTCGGCGGCTGGGCTTCGCGGAACAAGTACTCGCTGGTCGGCGCCCTGCGTTCGGCGGCGCAGATGGTCTCGTACGAGATCCCCATGATCCTCGCCCTGTTGTGCGTCGCCATGGTCGTCGGCTCGTGGAGCCTCAACGACGTCGTCGCCGCGCAGGCCGGCTACAAGTGGCTTGCGTTCTACCTGCCGTTCACGTTCCTGATCTACGTGATCGCCGCCATCGCCGAGCTCAACCGCGGCCCGTTCGACCTGCCCGAGTCCGAGTCCGAGCTCGTGTCCGGCTACGGCACCGAGTACTCGGGCATGCGCTTCGGCATGTTCTTCTTGAACGAGTACGCGGGCATGACGATCATGTCGATGGTGGCCGTGACGCTGTTCCTGGGCGGATGGCACGGCCCCTTCGAGGACCTCCTTGTTGTCGGCGGCGTGGCGATCGTCCCGTTCGTCTGGTTCATGCTCAAGACCTACCTCCTCGTCTTCGCCCTGGTCTGGGTGCGGCTCTCGATCCCGCGCCTTCAGGTCGACCAGCTCATGGGCTTCGCCTGGAAGATCCTCGTCCCGCTCGGCCTGCTGAACATCGCCGTCTCGTCCGCCGTCATCCTCTGGGTGCCGCGCTGGAAGTGGGGGCTGCTGGTCGTCGGCTGGGTCTCGCTGGTCGCCTTCGTGGGCCTGTTCGACCCGATCCTCAAGTGGCGCCTGCGCAGGCAGCGCGACCGCGTGCCGGTGGTGAACGCCTGATGCTCGGCATGTTCAAAGCCATGCGCACCACGCTGCGCCACCTGCCGATGAAGAAGATCACCGTCGAGTACCCGGAGCAGCGCGACCGGCTCCCCGAGCGCAGCCGCGGCCTCTTTCGGGTCGTGATCGACCCGGCGAGCGGCGACCCGCGCTGCCGGGCCTGCACGCTCTGCGAGACCAACTGTCCCGTGCAGGTGATCCGCGTCAACTACACCTCGAAGTACCAGGTGCCGGTGCCCAACGTGGCCCGTGTCGCGGCGCGACGCCTCGAAGCGCAGCCGGGCGTCGATCTGAAGAAGATGGCGCCGGTGCTCGACGACTATCGCGAGCACGGCACCGGGCTCATCACCGTCCTGCAGAACGTGCAGGCGGTGTACGGCTACCTGCCGCGCGCCGCCCTGCAGGAGGTGTCGCTGCAGACCGGCGTCTCGCTGTCGCAGATCTACGGCGTCTCGAGCTTCTACAACCAGTTCCGCCTCTCGCCGATCGGCAAGCGGCTCATCGACGTCTGCCACGGCACCGCCTGTCACGTGGCCGGCGCGCAGCAGATCACCGAGGCCCTTGAGGAGGAGCTCGGTGTGGCCGACGGCAAGACGACCAAGGACATGGAGTTCACGCTCAGCTCGGTCGCGTGCATGGGCGCGTGTTCGCAGGCGCCGGTCATGCGTATCGGCGACCAGACCTACGGCAACCTCACCCCCGACAAGACGCGCAAGATCATCCGCGACCTCATGGCCGAGGTCGGGGCGCAGAAGGGGTGACACGGAGTCCGATGAGTGAGGAAGCGACAATGAACGCGAGCCCGGACGGCGGCGAGCAGGCCGCCGCGGCGCGCAACGTCAGCGTCGAGCCGACGGGCGACGGCCGCCTGCGGGTCACGGTGTGCGCCGGGACGGCCTGCGTCTTCGCCGGCTCGATGGCCGTGTACGACGCCTTCGTCGACGAGGTCGCGGCGGCAGGCCTCGGCGACAAGGTCGAGGTGAAGATCATCGGCTGCCACGGGCTCTGCTCGCAGGCCCCTCTCGCCGTGTGCTCAGACGCGACGCTGTACTGCAAGCTCAAGCCCGAGCAGGTCAAGACCGTGGTCGAGGGACACCTCAAGGGCGGTACGCCGGTCGAGAAGTACATGTACAAGGACCCGGTCACGCGCGAGGCCGTGCGCGACTGGCGCGAGATCGGCTTCTACAAGGAGCAGACCCGCATCGCGCTGCGCAACGTCGGCGTGATCGACCCCGAGAGCATCGACGAGTGCATCGCGCACGGAGGCTACGAGGCCGCGCGCCTGGCGCTCACCGAGAAGACGCCGGAGTGGGTCGTCCAGCAGGTCACCGACTCGGGCATCCGCGGCCGTGGCGGCGCCGGCTTCCCGACCGGCGTGAAGTGGGAGTTCGCGCGCAAGAGCCCCGGCGACGAGAAGTACATGATCTGTAACGGCGACGAAGGCGACCCCGGGGCGTTCATGGACGCCTCCACGATGGAGGGCGATCCGCACGCCATCATCGAGGGCATGCTCATCGGCGGCTACGCGATCGGCGCGCACGAGGGCTACATCTACGTGCGCGCCGAGTACCCGCTCGCCGTCGAGCGCCTCACCAAGGCGATCGCCGACGCCGAGGAGCGCGGCTATCTCGGCGACGACGTGTTCGGCACCGGATGGCGGTTCCACCTGCACCTCAAGCTCGGCGCCGGCGCCTTCGTCTGCGGCGAGGAGACGGCGCTGATCGCCTCCATCGAGGGCCGCCGCGGCATGCCGCGCACGCGGCCGCCCTACCCGGCGGTCAGCGGGCTGTGGGGCAAGCCCACGAACATCAACAACGTCGAGACCCTGGCGTCGATCCCCTGGATCATCAGCCACGGCGCCGAGCGCTACGCCGTCCTCGGCGCCGAGCGCAGCAAGGGTACCAAGGCCTTCTCCCTCGCCGGCAAGATCGTCAACGGCGGCCTCATCGAAGTGCCCATGGGTTCGACGCTGCGCCACATCATCTTCGAGGTCGGCGGGGGCATCAAGGACGGGCGCGAGTTCAAGGCCGTGCAGCTCGGCGGGCCGTCCGGAGGCTGCCTGCCCGCCTCGCTCCTCGAGACCACGATCGACTACGAGAGCCTCGCCGCGACCGGCGCCATCGTCGGCTCGGGCGGCATGGTCGTGGTCGACGACCAGACCTGCATGGTCGATCTCGCGCGCTTCTTCCTCGACTTCACCCAGAAGGAGAGCTGCGGCAAGTGCGTCCCCTGTCGCCTCGGCACCAAGCGCATGC
>CAZTMO010000035.1:0-11643 GCA_964615105.1 uncultured Thermoleophilia bacterium | reverse complement strand
CCTGGGTGGGGGGAACGGGGAAGAGGCCGGGGCGGTGGTAGGGCGCGTCGGCGGCGGGCGGCGGTAGGCCGACGCCGCGCCGTCCGTGGCGCGAGGACGAGACGGGCGCCGGGCGGCCCTGAGGCCGCCCGGCGCCCGTCCTCACGCCGGCGGCGGCGCGGGGGGGAGTGCCGCCGCCGGATGGGGGCAGCCCCGCCGGCCCTACTTCTTGGCGGGAGCCTTCTTCGCCTTCACCGGCTTGCTGCCGGGGCGGACGGCCATGTTGCGGTAGACCTGCGCCATGTCCTCGGGCGAGAACTTGCGCGGGTTGTTCGCCCAGAGGCGCGCCTGCGTCATGGCGCCCTTGACGAGGTCGGGGATCGCCGACTCGGGGATGTCGACGTCGCTCAGGTACTGCGGCACGTCGAGGTCGACGGCGAGCTGGCGCAGGGCGGCGATGGTCTTGTCGGCGGCCTCGCGGTCGCTGAGGCCCTCCATGTTCTCGCCCATGGCCTCGCCGATCTCGCGGAACCACTGCAGGCAGGAGAGCATGTTGTACTCCATGACCCACGGGAGCATGAGCGTGTTGGCGACGCCGTGCGGTACATGGAACATGCCGCCGATGGGATACGAGAGGGCGTGCACGGCGCCCACGCCGGCGTTACCGAAGGCGATGCCGCCAAGGAGTGAACCCATGGCCATATTGTGACGCGCCCAGGCGTTGCTGCCGTCGTAGGTGGCGGTGCGGATGCTCTTGGCGATGAGCTTGATGCCTTCGTAGGCGAGGGGATCGGTGTGCATCGTCGCGTTCACCGAGGTGTACGCCTCGATGTTGTGGATCAGGGCGTCCATGCCGGCGGCCGCGGTGACGTTCGGCGGGCAGCTCCAGGTCAGCACCGGGTCGACGAGCGCGATGTTGGGGATGAGGTAGGGGCTGACGACCCCCTGCTTCACGTTGAGCTTCTCGTTCGCGAAGATCGCGATCGCCGTGACCTCGGAGCCCGTGCCCGACGTCGTGGGCACGGCGATCATCGGCAGCCCCTTCTTCGGGACCTGGTCGACGCCGACGTAGTCCTCGACCTTGGCGCCGCTGCGCACCAGGACCGCGACCATCTTGGCCACGTCGAGGGCCGAACCTCCACCGAAGCCGACCACGAAGTCGTACCCGCCCTTCTCGGCGAACTTGACGATCTCGTCGACGCTGCCCATGGGCGGCTCGGGGACGGCCTTGTCGAAGACCCCGGTCCCAAGGCCGGCCGCCTTGAGCGGCTCGCGCACGTTCTCGACGCTGCCCGTGCAGGCGACGCCTGGGTCGGTGACGATGAGCACCTTGCTGGCGCCCAGCTTCTTGGCCTCCTCACCGATCTTGGCCACGGCGCCGTTGCCGGTGATGAGGGTCTTGGGCGCCCGATGCATGCGCACCTGGATGTTCATGCCCTGCTCGCCACGCTCGCGGGCGCCGGCGCCGCCGGTATCGTCTACGGGACGTGGCACGCCGCCTGGTCTGTCAGCCATGACTCCTCCTGGAAGGGTGGTTGTTCACGTGGTTCAGCGCGGGAGGCGGCCCGGGCCGTAAACGGCCGCCGCCTCGTCGCGGATCTGATCGTGGAACGCGGGGTCGGCGATCGCGAGCAGCGCCTCGGCGCGCTCGCGGAGCCCCTTGCCGCGCAGGTGGGCGACGCCATGCTCGGTGACGACGTAGTCGACATCGGCGCGCATGGTGGTGACGGCCGTGCCGGGGTCGAGCGCCGCCACGATGCGCGAGACGGCGCCCTTCTTGGCCGTTGAAGGAAGGGCGATGATCGCCTTGCCGTCGCGGCTGCGCGCGGCGCCGCGCACGAAATCGACCTGGCCGCCGATGCCGGTGAACTGCGCGGCCCCCATGCTGTCGGCGACGACCTGTCCCATCAGGTCGACCTGCAGGGCCGAGTTGATGGAGACGACCCGGTCGTTCTGGCCGATGATGTACGGATCGTTCGTGATGTTGACCGGCCGCATCTGGACCACCGGGTTGTCATCGACGAAGTCGTAGAGGCGCCGCGTGCCCATGAGGAACGTGGCCACCATCTTGCCGGGGTGGAACGACTTGCGGGCGTTGGTGATGACGCCCTCGTGGTAGAGGTCGACGACACCCTCGCTGAACATCTCGGTGTGGATGCCGAGGTCGTTCTTTTCATGCAGGAACATGAGCACGGCGTCGGGGATGCCGCCGATGCCGAGCTGCAGGCAGGCGCCGTCCGGAACGAGGCCGGCGATGTGACGACCGATCGCCTCTTCGACCGGGCCTATCTTGGGTGGCGGAAGCTCGATCATCGGCTGGTCGCTCTCGACGATCACATCGATCTCGTGGACGTGGATGAACGAGTCGCCATGAGTGCGCGGCATGTTGGGATTGACCTGGGCGATCACGGTCCTGGCGACCTGGGCAGCCGGTTTGGTGTAGTCGACCGAGATGCCGAAGGAGCAGTACCCGTGCCTGTCCGGCGGTGAGACGTGGATCAGGGCCACGTCGGGCGGCAGGTAGCCCTCGCAAAAGAGCTTGGGGATCTCGCTGAAGAAGACCGGGATGTAGTCGCCACGGCCGTCCTTGACCGCCTCGCGAGACGTCGGGCCGACGAAGAGGGACTTGTGGTAGAAGCTGTCCGCATACTCGGGCTTGCAGTACTCGCCCTTACCCATGGCGACCATGTGGTTGATCTCGACACGTTCGAGGTCGGGAGCGCGGGCGACGAGCGCGTCGACGAGGTCGAGCGGCTCCCCGCAAGCGTGCGCGAAGACGACGCGGTCGCCGGACTTGACCACATTGACGGCCTCGGCCGCGGTCGTGACCTTGGCTGCGTAGTCGGACTTCCAGACCATCCCATCACTCCTTCAGTTTGTCGATGACCGTCGCGGCGATGGCGTCCGGCGGCGCAGGAGTCCCGTCCACATGGGCGCCGGCGACGACCACGGTCGGCCCGCCCGCCGCGGAAGGGCTTTGCGGCGGCCCACCCGGGACGCCGTCGTGGCCCGCAAGGGCCAACTGGTGGCCGGACGCGCAGGCCCGCGGGCACCCCGAGAGGTAGACGCGCGCGTCGGGGCGGACGAGACCGTGCGCGGCGGCGAGCTCGCTCGCGACCGCGCCGCGGTCGATGTGCGGGTTACAGCCGCCGCAGTAGACGACGCTCAAGCCCGCGCCGTCGCGCGGCTCCGACACATCGTCCGCCGCGGGCGAGCCGCCCGCGGCGCAGCCGGACGGGATCGCCGGCCCGCTGTGACCGGCGTCGATCACGCTCCGGCGACGGCCGCCGGTCTCTTGACCTTGGCCTTCTCCCAGGGCTTGCCGACCTCGGCGATGGCCTTGGCGAGCTCCTTCTTGTGATCCAGATTGGACTGCCGCGCGATCATGATGCGCTGCGCCTGCGGCGAGCCGGCGCCGTGGAGCGACTCGGTCCGGTACCCGACGGCGCCGGCGCCGATCGTCAGGTTCTCGATGAGGCGCAGGACGCGCATGCGGTCGATGCTCGGCGTGTCGCAGTTGCCGACGAGGAACTTCTCGACGATCGGTCCGAGCTTCTCGTCGGCGAGGTCCTGCGCCGAGGGCATCGTGACCATGAGGCCGCCGGCGAGGTCCTCGGCGAGGCGGGCGATCTCGTACGGAAAGCGGGTGATGTTCTGCTTGCAGACATTGGCGAGCAGCATGTCGATCTGCCAGTTGCCGGCCGGCATCTGCACGCCTTCGTATGAGCAGGCCAGCCCGCAGCTGAACAGCGTCTCGTTGAGGTGCGTCATCTCGATGAGCTTGTCCTTGATGTGGCTCGCCTTGGCGACTCCGTTGTAGTCGGCGGCCAGCGCCGCGGCGCCGATGAGCACGTCGCCGACGCCGACCTTGCAGCCGCCGTAACTCTGGCGGTGGAAGCCGGCGAACCGTTCGACGAGGGCGCCGGAGAACTCGATCTCGCCGCACATGTAGACGTGCTCCCACGGCACGAACACGTCGTCGAAGATCATGAGCGCCTCTTGACCGCCGTAGCGCATGTTGCCGACGTCGAGGTCTGACTCTTCGAGCTTGCGTGTGTCGCAGCTCTGGCGGCCGTAGATGTACGAGACGCCCTCGGCGTTGGCCGGACAGCTGAACGAGACGGCGAAGTCCTCGTCGCCGGTGCGCATGGCGATCGTCGGCATGACGATGATCTCGTGCGAGTTGCAGGCGCCCGTCTGATGGGCCTTGGCGCCGCGCACGACGATGCCGTCGTCGCGCTTTTCGACCACGTGTACGTAGACGTCCGGATCGGGCTGCTGGTGCGGCGCAAGGGAACGGTCCCCTTTGGGGTCCGTCATGGCGCCGTCGGCGACGAGATCGTTCTCTTGCAGGTACCGGACGTACTTCTTGAAGCGCTCGTGATAGTCGGTGCCCTTCGCCTGGTCGGTCTCCCAGGTGACCGAGTAGAGCGCGTTGATCGCGTCCATGCCGACGCAGCGCTGGAAGCAGGAGCCGGTCTTCTGCCCCAGCAGACGCTGCATCTTGACCTTCTTGGCGAGGTCCTCGGTGGACTGGTGGATGTGGGTGAAGCGGTTGACCTTCTCGCCGGTCAAGTGACTGGTCGCCAGCATGAGGTCCTCATACTCCGGCAGACGAGCGAGCTCGTAAGTCATGGCGATGCAGTTGATGCTGGGACGGATCACCGGATGGTCGACGTAGTCGTCGACCTTCTCGCCGAACAGGTAGATCTCGAGGTCGAGGTCGGCGAGGCTCTGGACGAACTGTTCGGGGGTCTTGAGCGACATGAGTACGACTCCTTCCCTGCACTCCGGCCGGCGCGCATCGTGCCGGCTTGCCGTGCACGGGCGTGCGCCGAGGCGGAAGCGTTCTGGTCGGTTCGGCGCGGTGGGGGCAGGGGGTCCTGAAACCTGGACTGACGCCCTCTCCGCAATGACTATAGGAAGCCAAGACGTCGTCGTCAATTCTTGCCAGCGTCATGTCGAAGGCGAGGCCTTGACATGGACATGATGGCACACTGCTACCCGTTCTCCCCTCGCCGTGTGGTTCCGCGGTGACCCAGTCTCGTCCTCGCGACGCATCATGCGAGTCTCTGGCCGGGCAGGACTTTCGACATGATGGCCAGTCACTGCGCCGCCGACGCGCGGTTTCGTCCCGTGACACTCCTCGCCACACCGCAACAAGGCCGGTATGCTTGTGGTCGCCAAGGGCGAGCCGGGCTCGCCGGCAGAAGCTGCGAGCGCGCGGCGACGCCGCGCGCCGACCGGGAGATGCGACGGAGGAGCGCCACGTGCACGACTACATCGATTCAGTGGTTGCGAAGGTGAAGGAAAGAGACCCCGGCGAGGTCGAGTTCCACCAGGCCGTCCGCGAGGTCGCCGAGTCGCTCGCTCCGGTGTTCGCGCGGCACCCGGAGTACTGCGAGGCAGGCATCCTGGAGCGCATGGTCGAGCCCGAGCGCTCGATCGTGTTCCGGGTGCCCTGGGTCGACGACGCCGGCCGGGTCCAGGTGAACCGTGGGTTCCGCGTGCAGATGAACAGCGCGATCGGCCCGTACAAGGGCGGGCTCCGCTTCGCCCCATCGGTCAACCTGGGCATCATGAAGTTCCTCGCCTTCGAGCAGGTCTTCAAGAATGGGCTCACGACCCTTCCCATGGGCGGCGGCAAAGGCGGGTCGGACTTCGACCCGCGCGGCAAGAGCGACAACGAGGTCATGCGCTTCTGCCAGAGCTTCATGACCGAGCTCTACCGTCACATCGGTCCTGACACCGACGTGCCGGCGGGCGACATCGGCGTCGGAGGGCGCGAGATCGGCTTCCTCTTCGGTCAATATAAGCGCCTGGTCAACGAGTTCGGCGGCGTCCTCACCGGGAAGAAGATCAACTGGGGCGGCTCGCTGGTCCGTCCCGAGGCGACTGGCTACGGCACCGCGTACTTCCTCTCCGAAGTGCTCATGGCCAACAACGACACCCTCGAGGGCAAGACGATCACCATCTCCGGGTACGGCAACGTGGGCACGTTCTTCATCGAGAAGGCGAACGAGTTCGGGGCCAAGGTGGTGACGATCGGCGACGAGTACGGCTACGCGCACGACCCCGACGGGATCGCGGGCGACAAGCTCGAGTTCCTCAAGCCGCTCTGGACCGAGAAGCGCCGCCCCGCGAAGGACTACGCCGACGAGTTCGGCCTCGAGTGGGTCGACGGCAAGCGCCCCTGGGTCGTCCCCTGCGACATCGCCGTGCCGACGGCCACGCAGAACGAGCTCGACGGCGAGAGCGCGAAGGCGCTCGTCGCCAACGGCGTGCGCTACGTCGTGGAGGCCGCGAACATGCCCTCCACGCCCGAGGCGATCGAGGTCTTCCGCGCCGCCAAGATCCCCTTCGGGCCCGGCAAGGCCGTGAACGCGGGCGGCGTCGCCACGTCAGGCCTCGAGATGTCGCAGAACAGCCTGCGCCTGGGCTGGAGCCGCGAGGAGGTCGACAGCAAGCTGCACGGGATCATGAAGAACATCCATAAGGTGTGTCTCACGACGGCCGAACGCTTCGACGCCCCAGGCGACTACATAGTGGGCGCCAACATCGCCGGCTTCCTCAAGGTCGCGGATGCGATGATGGACCAGGGTGTCGTGTGACGAAGGGCCCACCCGCGCCCGGCGCGGCGCGAGATGGCCATGCGAAACCTGAACGAGCTCATCGACCAGGGAGTCGTCTGATGAAGAGGATCGAGTGCATCATCCAGCCCTACAACCTCGACGAGGTGGCCGAAGCCCTGGCCGTCGAAGGCGTGCTCGGTATGACCGTCACCGAGTGCAAGGGCTTCGGCGTACAGCGGGGCTTCACGCGTGGCGAGGACCTGCAGCCCGGCATGTATCGCTTTCATCCCAAGATGAAGGTCGAGATGGTCGTCCCCGAGGACGAGGTCGAGGCCGTCGTCGAGCACGTCCGCAAGTCGCTTAAACTGCACAAGATCGGCGAGGGGAAGATCTTCGTCACGCCGGTCGACGACGTGATCCGCACGCGCACCGGCGAGCGCGGTCGCGACGCGATCCGCTAGCCACCGCGGCCTCGCGCCGCGGCGAAGCCGGGCGCCGGCGGGCGAGTGCGGCGCCGGCGGGACTCGTACGAAAGGGCGGGCGGCCAGACGGGCCGCCCGCCCTTTCGCCGTCTCGTGCTTCGCGAGCGGACTCGAAGATGGCCGGCGCCGGTCGGGGAGGGCGCCGGCCGCTTTGTGGGCCTATACGAGCTCGAACTCGCGCTCGAGGTCGGCCTTGGGGCGTGCTCCGATCACCTTCTTGGCCGCCTGACCGTCCTTGAAGAGGATGATCGTGGGGATGCTCATGATGCCGAACTTGGTCGCCGTCGCCGGGTTCTCGTCGACGTTGACCTTGCCGACGACCACTTTGTCGGCGTGCTCCCCGGCGAGCTCCTCGACGACGGGCCCCACCATGCGGCAAGGACCGCACCACGGGGCCCAGAAGTCGACGATCAGCGGCAGCGAAGCCTCGGCGATCTCGCTGTCGAAGTTCGCGTCGGTCAGGGTCTTGACATCGGCCACGGTCTTCCTCCTTGGCGGGTACTGCGGACGGTAAGGATGACTGCTCAGAACGCCGTGATGGCGCGTTGCAGGCGCTCGTGGATGTCGGCGGCGATCTCCTCGAGCGCGGGGTTGCCGACGATGCCGAGCATCGAGACGGCGTGGACGGCGCTGACGCGCGTCCCTCCCCCGGCCTCGTAGACGATCACGTTACAAGGCAGCAGCAGGCCGAGCTCAGGCTCGGCCTCGAGGGCCCTGTGGGCGTGGTGGGGAGAACACGCTCCGAGGATCGCGTACTTGGCGCGCTCCACGCCGATCTTGGCGCGGAGCGTGGCCTGGACGTCGATCTCGGTGAGCACGCCGAAACCCTCGTGCTGCAGGGCCGCCTTGACCCGGGGCAGCACCTCGTCATAGGGCTCGGGCACGGTGCGGCCGATGCCGTACTCAAGCTCGCTCATCCGTGCCCTCCCCGTCGCCTTCATCCCGTGGATCGGTCACGGTATACCCCGCCGGGGTATGCGACGAACCTTCGCGAGGCGGTCGCGGCGTCAGGCTTCACGCCGTCGCCGGTCTTTCCGCTATCATCCATGGTCCACGGTGCATGCCGGAGGGCTGTGCCGCATCCGCTCCATCGGCAGAGAGGTGCTTCACGTGAGAAGCGACGAGATCAAGCGCGGGCCGCAGCGCGCCCCGCACCGCTCGCTCCTGCGCGCGCTGGGCGTGAGCGACGCCGAGATGGCACGGCCGTTCGTCGGCGTCGCGAACTCGTTCAGCGAGGCCGTGCCCGGGCACATGCACCTGCGTCAGGTGGTCGAGGCTGTGAAGGCCGGCGTACGCATGGCCGGCGGCACACCGTTCGAGTTCGGCACGATCGGTATCTGCGACGGCATCGCCATGAACCACGAAGGCATGCTCTATTCCCTTCCCAGCCGCGAGCTCGTCGCGGACAGCGTCGAGTCGATGGCCAGGGGCCACGCGTTCGACGCCCTCGTGCTCGTGCCGTGCTGCGACAAGATCGTCCCCGGCATGCTCATGGCCGCGATGCGGCTCGACATCCCCGCCGTGATGGTCGGCGGCGGCCCCATGCTCGCCGGCCGGCAGGGTGACCGCGCGATCGACCTGAACACCGTCTTCGAGGGCGTCGGCCGCCACATGGCCGGCGAGCTCGACGACGAGGGACTCGAGGCGATCGAGTGCGCCGCCTGCCCGACGTGCGGCTCGTGCTCGGGCATGTTCACCGCCAACTCCATGAACTGCCTGGCCGAGGTGCTCGGCCTCGCGCTCCCCGGCAACGGGACCGTGCCGGCCGTGTACTCCGCGCGCCTGCGCCTCGCCAAGGCGGCGGGCATGGCGGTCATGGAGGTGTTGACGAAGGGCCTCAGGCCGCGCGACATCGTCACCGACGCGGTGATCGGCAACGCGCTGGCGCTCGACGCCAGCTTGGGCTGCAGCACGAACACGGTGCTCCATCTGGCGGCGATCGCCACCGAGGCCGGGCTCGAGTTCCCGCTGCAACGCATCAACGAGGTCGCGGCGCGGGTGCCGCATCTCTGCAAGCTGGCGCCGGCGAGCGATGTGCACGTCGAGGACCTGTACCACGCCGGCGGCATCCAGGCGCTGACGAAGCGCCTGATCGACGCCGGCCTCATGGACGGGACGGCGAAGACCGTCGCCGCGGCGACGCAGGCCGACGCGGTCGCCACGGCGCACGTCCTCGACGACGAGGTCATCCGGCCGTTCGACCGGCCGCACCACGCGACCGGCGGGTTGGCCGTGCTCTTCGGCAACCTGGCGCCGAACGGCGCCGTCGTCAAGGAGGGCGCCGTGGCCGACGAGATGCTCCGTCACCGCGGCCCGGCCCAGGTGTTCGAGAGCGAGACGGAGGCGTTCGCGGCCATCTCGGGCGACCAGATCCGCAGGGGCAGCGTCATGGTGATCCGCAACTGCGGACCGAAGGGGGCGCCCGGAATGCCCGAGATGCTGACCCCGACCTCGGCGATCGTCGGGCGCGGCCTCGACAAGGACGTCGCCCTGATCACCGACGGCCGCTTCAGCGGCGCCACGTGCGGGGCGGCGATCGGCCACGTGGCGCCCGAGGCCCAGGCCGACGGTCCCATCGGGCTGGTGCGGGACGGCGACAAGATCGTCATCGACATCCCGGCGCGGAGCTTGACCCTCGAGGTGGACGAGGAGGAACTCGCGCGGCGCAGGGCGGCGAAGCCGCCCGTCACGCCGCGCGCCGGCGTGACCGGGTACCTCGCCCGCTACGTCAAACTCGTCTCCGGTGCGGAGAAGGGAGCCGTCCTCCAATGACAACACAGAACAAGATGAAGGGGTCCGAGGCGATCGTCCGGGCCCTGCAGGACGAGGGGTGCGACGTCATCTTCGGTTACCCGGGCGGCGTCGTGATCCCGTTTTACGACGCGCTCATGGACTCGGACCTGCGCCACCTGCTGGTGCGGCACGAGCAGGGCGCGGCGCACGCCGCCGACGGGTATGCGCGCGCGACCGGCAAGGTCGGCGTGTGCATCGCCACGAGCGGTCCCGGGGCGACGAACCTCGTCACCGGCATCGCCAACGCCTACCTCGACTCCATCCCGGTCGTCGCCATCACAGGTCAGGTCAAGAGCGACCTCATCGGGACCGACGCCTTTCAGGAGGCCGACACGACCGGCATCACCCTGCCGATCGTGAAGCACTCGTACCTCGTGCAGGACGCGGCGGAGTTGCCGCGGATCATCCACGAGGCGTTCCACATCGCCGGCACCGGGCGTCCGGGGCCCGTGCTCATCGACGTCCCGGTGACGGCATCGCTCGCCGAGGTCGCCTACGTGCGCCCCGACACCGTCGACCTGCCCGGCTACAAGCCCACGACAAAGGGGCACATCAAGCAGATCCGCGCCGCCGCGAAGGCGATCAACGAGGCGGAGCGCCCGGTGCTGTACGTCGGCGGCGGCGTGATCTCGTCGGGCGCGGCGCCTGAGCTCCTTGAGCTCGCCGAGTCGCGCCGCCTCCCCGTGGCCACCACCCTCATGGGTCTCGGCGCCTTCCCGGAGACGCACGAGCTCGCCCTCGGCATGCTCGGCATGCACGGCACCGTCACCGGCAACTACGCCGTGCACGAGTGCGACCTGCTGATCGCCGTGGGCGCGCGCTTCGACGATCGCGTGACCGGCAAGCTGAGCGCGTTCGCGCCCAAGGCCCGGGTCATCCACATCGACGTCGATCCCGCCGAGATCGGCAAGAACGTCAAGCCCATGATCCCCATCGTCGGCGACGCCCGGCACGTGCTCGGCGTCCTCTCGAAGGAGCTCGAGAGTCTCGAGTGGACGCCGCAGCGCACCGCGGACTGGTGGGCGAAGCTCAAAGCCTGGCAGGACGAGTACCCGTTGCAGTACGAGGACCCGGCCGACGGTACGCTTGCCCCCCAGTACGTGATCGAAGAGATCGACCGCGTCACCCGCCACGAGGCGGTGGTCGTGACCGATGTCGGCCAGCACCAGATGTGGGCCACCCAGTACTACACGTACACGCGGCCGCGCCACTGGATCAGTTCGGGCGGCCTGGGGACGATGGGCTACGGCCTCCCCGCGAGCATCGGCGCCAAGGTCGGCCGCCCCGACGCGACCGTGATCGACATCTCCGGCGACGGTGGCTTTCAGATGACCGTCCAGGAGCTCGCGACGGCGGTCAACTACGACGTGCCCGTCGTGGTCGCGATCCTCAACAACGGCTACCTCGGGATGGTCCGGCAGTGGCAGGACCTGTTCTGGAACAAGCGCTACTCACAGACCCATTTCGAGCGCCAGCCCGACTTCAAGATGCTGGCTGAGGCATACGGGGCGGTGGGCATGGCGGTCGGCGAGAAGGACCAGGTGGCGGACGCCCTGCGCGAGGCCATCGCGTGCGGGCGCCCGGCCGTGATCGACTTCAAGGTCGCGGCCGAGGAGAACGTCTACCCGATGGTGCCGGCCGGCAGCTCGATCACGGAGATGATCGGCGGCGTGGCGCCGCGCAGGAGGAAGAAGCCATGAGGCACACGCTGTCCGTGCTCGTCGAGAACAAGCCCGGCGTGCTGACGCGCGTGGCCGGCCTCTTCGCCCGCCGCGGCTTCAACATCGAGAGCCTCGCCGTGGGGCAGAGCGAGGACC
>CAZTMO010000034.1:0-11702 GCA_964615105.1 uncultured Thermoleophilia bacterium | reverse complement strand
AGACCTGCCTGCGCCGCGCCGCCTACCTGCGCGAGCGGCTGCTCGCGCTGCCCGGTGTCACGGCGTTCACCGAGGGCCCGGTCTTCCGCGAGTTCGCCGTGCGCCTGCCGCTGCCGGCGAAGGAGCTCGTCGACGCGCTCGTGCCGCGGGGCTTCCTCGCCGGCGTCCCGCTCGGGTGGGTCGCCGGCTTCATGGACGGGCCGGGCGGTGGTGGCGCCGGCGACGGAGTCGGCAGTGGAGCCGGCGCGGGCGAAGGGCCCGCCGGCGCGACCGCGTTCGACGACGTCCTCCTGCTGGCCGTCACGGAAAAGCGCACGAGGGCCGAGATCGACGCCTTCGTCGACGCGGTGGCGGAGGTGATCGGCCGTGGCTGAGCACGAGGCGATGGATGGCGCGCAGGCGCAGCCGCACGCGCCGCAGCGAGACGCGCCGCAGGCCGCGATTCTCACGTGCGCCGAAGGGCGCGCGACCGTGCAGACGATCTTCGAGAAGTCGCGCGCCGGCCGGCGCGCCGGCGCGGTCCCGGCGGCCGGCGTCCCCGGGCGGCCCCTCGACGAGTTGCTGCCGGCGGCCATGAGGCGCGCCGTCCCGGCGCGCCTCCCCGAGGTCGCCGAGCCCGACATCGTCCGCCACTACACCGAGCTCTCGACGTTCAACTACGGCACCGACTCGGGCGGGTACCCCCTGGGCTCGTGCACGATGAAGTACAACCCCAAGGTCAACGAGCGGGTCGCGGCGCTCGAAGGCTTCCGCGGCCTGCACCCGTACCAGCCGGACGAGCTCGCCCAAGGGGCGCTCGAGGTCCTCTGGACGCTCGACCGCTGGCTGGCCGAGATCAGCGGCCTGCACCGCACGACGCTCCAGCCCGCAGCCGGCGCCCATGGCGAGCTCACGGGCCTGCTCGTCATCCGCGCGTACCTCGCCGCGCAGGGCCGCCGGCCGAAGCGCGTGATCATCCCCGACACCGCGCACGGGACGAACCCGGCCTCGGTCGTCATGGCCGGCTACGAGCCGGTGACCGTGCACAGCGACGCCCGCGGCGGCGTGGATCTGGACGAGCTGCGCGGCCTGCTCGACGACGACGTGGCCGCGCTCATGCTGACGAATCCCAACACCCTCGGCGTTTTCGACGAGAACATCGTCGAGATCGCCCGCCTCGTGCACGAGGCGGGCGGCCTGCTCTACTACGACGGCGCCAACTCGAACGCCGTCCTTGGCGTCTCGCGCCCGGGCGACATGGGCTTCGACGTCGTCCACTTCAACGTCCACAAGACGTTCTCGACACCACACGGCGGTGGCGGACCTGGCGCCGGCCCCATCGTCGTCCGCGACATCCTCGAACCGTTCCTGCCTGTGCCCCTTGTCGCGCGCCGCGACGACGGTTCGTTCTTCCTCGACTACGACAGACCGCGAACGATCGGCCGTGTGCGCACCTTCGTGGGCAACGTCGGTGTCCTCGTACGTGCGTACGCGTACATCCGCGCCCTCGGGCCCGCCGGCCTGCGCCGCGTCAGCGACATGGCGGTGCTCAACGCGAACTACGTCCTCGAGGGTCTCCGCGACCTCTTCGCGCTGCCGTATGAGCGTCGCTGCATGCACGAGTTCGTCGTCTCGGCGACGCCGCTCAAGGAGCACGGCGTACGCGCCCTCGACGTCGCCAAGCGGCTGCTCGACTACGGCTTGCACCCGCCGACGACGTACTTCCCGCTGATCGTCGACGAGGCCCTGATGGTCGAGCCGACCGAGACCGAGGCGAAGGAGTCGCTCGACCTTCTGATCGCCGCCTTCCGCGCGATCGTCGGGGAAGCGAGGACCGACCCCGACCTGCTCCGCCAGGCGCCGACGCGGATGCCGGTGGGGCGGCTCGACGAAGCCGAAGCCGCGCGCCGGCCGGTGCTCAGGCAGCGGTTCGCGAAGGACGAGACGGCGGGTGCGGCCGGCGGCAGCTGAACCTCGCCCTCGCCACACCCCCGGAGCCGCCGATGAGCGTCGTAGCGGAGAGCACGTGAGCGTCGTCCGGGTCCTGCCCTTTTTGCGTGCCGGCGGCGGCGCGCAGATGGCGCTCGACGACGGCCTTCTCGACGAGGCCGAGGCCGTCGTCGCGCGGCGCTACGTCTGGGCGCCGCCGGCTTTGTCGCTGGGCAAGTTCCAGAAGGTCGACGCCGTCCCCGGGCTGCCGTTCGAGGTCGTCCGTCGCCCGACCGGCGGTCGCGCCGTCCTCCACGGCGAGGACTTCGAATGGTCGTTCGCCGTGGTCTTTCCCGAACGGTCCCTCGGGGCCGGCTCGCGTGCGATCGCCGACGCGGCGGCGCCGTATGACCTTGTGGCGCGGGCGTTCGCCGCCGCGTTCGACGAGCTCGGCGTGACCCTCGACGGCGATCGCGAGACGCCGTACCAGCGCTCGGCTCTTTGCTTCGCCACGGCGCTCCGACACGACCTGTTCGCGCGGGGCGAGAAGGTCGCCGCGGTCGCCCAGGCGCGGAGAGGCGGCCGGGTGCTCGTGCACGGGTCCGTGCTCGAGCGACGGCCGCCCGACGAGCTCACGCAGGTCGCCGAGGCCCTGCTCGGCGAGCCCTGGCAGGGCGAGGGTCTTGCCGGCGCGGGGTACATGATCGACGGTGACATGCTCTGGCGTCGCGTCCTCGCGCGGATCGACGTGGGCGTTCGGCTGCTGCAGCGCGGCGCCAGGCTGAAGGAGACCCGCGCGGGCGTCGGGGAGCGCGACGAGGGGACGGAGATGGACGAGACCGGCGCCTCAGGCGCGGACGATGAGAGGAGCGAGGCATGACCAGGGTCCTGGTGCTCGGCGGCGGGCCGGCGGGCTACGTCGCCGCGCTGCGCGCGGCGCAACTCGGCGCGGACGTCGCGCTCGTCGAGGCGCGCGAGATCGGCGGCACCTGCCTGAACCGGGGCTGCATCCCGACCAAGGCGATGGTCGCCGGCGCGGAGCGTCTTCACCACGCGCGCGGCGCGGCGGAGTATGGCATCACGGTCGGTGAGGTGGGACTCGACTTCGCCGCCTTCATGGCGCGCAAGGAGCGCGCGACGGGGCAGCTGCGCGACGGCGTTGCGCGATTGCTCAAGGGGCGCAAGGTCGAGATCGTGGCCGGGCGGGCTTCGCTCGCCGGCCCCGGCCGCCTCGCCCTGGATGACGGCGCCGTCCTCGAGGGCGACGCGGTGATCCTGGCGAGCGGCTCCGAGCCGGTCCGCCTGCCCGTCTTCGACTGGGCCGACCCGCGCGTCATGACGAGCGACGAGCTGCTCGCCGTCGACCACGTCCCGGCGCGCCTCGCCGTCGTCGGCGGCGGCGTGATCGGCTGCGAGTTCGCCTCGCTCTTCACCCGTCTCGGGAGTCGGGTGACGGTGGTCGAGATGCTCGACCAGTTGCTCCCCGGCGAGGACAAGCGCACGGCGCGGACGCTGCAACAGGCGTTCAAGAAGGCGGGCGTCGACGTCGTCGTGAAGAACGCCGTCGAGTCCGTCTCGGCGGCGCCCGACGGTCTTACGCTGCGCCTCGCCGACGGGCGCGAGGTCGCGGCCGACGTCGCCCTCGTCAGCGTCGGCCGCCGGCCGGTGAGCGGCGGGATGGGCTTCGCGGAGGCCGGCGTCGCGATCGACGAGCGCGGCTTCGTGGTCGTCGACGAGACCCTGCGCACCTCGCTCGACGGCGTGTTCGCCGCCGGCGACGTCGCCGGGCCGCCGCTGCTCGCCCACTGGGCGTACCACGAGGGTGCGATCGCGGCGGAGAACGCGACCACCGGCGGCCGTCTTGCGGTCGACCGGAGCGTCGTCCCGAGCTGCGTGTTCAGCTCGCCCGAGGTCGCGAGCTTCGGCCTCACCGAGGACCGCGCCGCCGAGGAGGGGCGCGCGGTCGAGGTCGCCCACGTACGCTTCAACGGCAACTCGAAGGCCGTGATCGAGGGCGAGAACGACGGCTACGTGCGCATCGTCTGCGAGCCTGGTGGCGGCAGGGTGCTGGGGGCCTCGCTCGTCGGCCCGCGCGTGACCGAGCTCGTGCACGAGCTCGCGCTCGCCGCGCGGGCCGGGCTCACGCTCGCTGACGTCGCTGCGACGATCCACGCCCATCCGACGCTGGCCGAAGCCGTCGCCGAGGCCGCGCTGAGCGGTCTCGGCCGCGGAATGCACAGCCTCTGAGCGATGGACTGCGGTCGCAAGCCGGCCTGGCTGAAGGTCAAGACGCCGGCGCCCGGCGCGTTCCGCGCGACCGGCGCCGTCATCGATGACCTGCGCCTCCACACCGTCTGCGACGAGGCGCGTTGTCCGAACAAGGGGGAATGCTTCTCGGCGGGGACGGCGACCTTTCTCATTCTTGGCGACGTCTGCACGCGCGGGTGCGGGTTCTGTGCGGTCGGGCGCGGCGGTGCCTCAGGACAGGTGCGTGGGGTCGGCGCCCTCACGGGGGAGGCCGTGTCCGGCGGGGTCGATCGCGCGGCTGAGGCCGGCCGCCGCGCGGTCGACCCGGACGAACCGCGGCGGGTGGCCGAAGCTGCGGCACGGCTCGGTCTTCGCCACGTCGTCGTCACGAGCGTGACGCGCGACGATCTCGAGGACGGTGGGGCGGAGCAGTTCGCTGCCGTGATCGCGGCGCTGCGCGCCGCGCTGCCGGCGACCACGGTCGAGGTCCTGGTGCCCGATTTCGCCGGCGACTCCGCGGCGCTCGACTGCGTCCTCGCCGCGCGTCCCACCGTCCTCAACCACAACCTCGAGACCGTGCCGCGCCTCTATCCTTGGGCGCGGCCGCAGGCCGGGTACCGGCGTTCGCTCGAACTGCTCGAGCGAGTCGCTGCGGCACGGCCGCGGCCGCTCGTCAAGACCGGCCTCATGGTCGGCCTCGGCGAGGCGCGGGACGAAGTCCTCGCCGTGCTTCGCGACGCGGTCGCAGCCGGGGTGGACGTGGTGACCGTCGGGCAGTACCTGCGACCGCGTCGAGGCTGCCTGCCCGTCGCGCGCTACGTCCCGCCGGATGAGTTCGCCGCGCTCGAGGCGGAAGGTGATGCGCTTGGACTGCGCGTCGTCGCCGGCCCGTTCGTGCGCTCGTCGTATCACGCCGCCGAGGTGGTCGCCGGTAACCGGACGCTGTGGAACGAGCGACCGGCGAGCAGGGGGTCGGGGAGCGCAAGGACGAGGAGCGGCCGCTCAGAAGGCGGGCGTTCGTGACGAGGCTGCCGACACCCGTGCTGACGCTCTTCGACGTCGACTTCACGGTGCTCGAGCCGGGCGAGATCTTCGGCGCCGAGGGCTATCGGGCGATTGGCGAGCGGTACGGCCTCGATCTCGACACGTCACGTTGGCGTGAGGCCGAGCGCGCCGCGTACGCCGTCGTCAAGCGGCGTCGCGAGGAACTTGGACCGGCGCACGACGACGGCGCCTACCGGGCGCTCGCCGACGCCGTCATCGGCGCCTTGGGCGGGGGCCCGCCGGATGCGGTCGCGGCCTGCGCCGAGGCGGTGGTCGCCGAGTGGGTCCGGGTCGAGAACTTCGCCCTCTACGACGACGTCCTGCCCTGCTTCGAGCGTCTGCGCGACGCCGGTGTGAGGCTCGGCCTGGTCTCGAACACGAGTCGCGACCTCGGCGAGATCGTGGCGTCGTTCGCGCTCGCCGACTACGTCGAGGTCGCGGTCGCGAGCGTCGAGATAGGCCTTGCCAAGCCGTCGCCGGCGATCTTCGGCGTCGCGCTCGAACGTGCCCGCGTCGCGGCCGGGGACGCGGTCATGGTCGGCGACAGCGTCGAGGACGACGTCAAGGGCGCCCTCGCCTGCGGCATGGGCGCCGTCCTCCTCGACCGCGCGGGGCGCCACGACCTTCCGTTTGTCACGATCCGCACGCTGGCGGACCTGCCGGAGGTCCTCAGTCTGTAGCCGACAACCGTCAGGTGCGGTCGCATCGGCGACGGGCTACCCGTACGACTACGGTGCGGCGAAGCCCGCAGTGCTCGTCGTCAGCACGATCCCGCTCTGGCCGACGAGCCACGCTCGTGTGGCAGTCAGCGCCGCGACACCCGCGAGCGGGTGTCCGGTGCCGGAGTCCTGCGGCCACCATGTCTTGCCCCCGTCGGTGGTCGCGAGCACTGAGCCGGCGTCGCCTGCTGCCCAGCCACGGAGTCGGCTGTAGAAGGCGACTCCGCGAAGCACCTCGGTGAGCAGCGTCGGCTGCTCCGCCCACGTTACTCCGCCATCACGCGTGACGAAGACGACGCCGGTGGCGATGTCGCCGTCGATGCCCCAGTCCTCTCCGACCGCCCATCCGACGAGCGGCGTCACGAAGCACACGGCATGGATGCATCCCCAGAACGGCACAGTCTGTCGAGACCAGGTCTCCCCGCCGTCGGTGGTACGAAAGAGGCAGGCAGGATCGGCCCCGTACGGGGCGCCGCCGGCCACCCATCCGGTCCGGCGATCCACGAAGGTCGCCGCGCGCAGGTCGACATCCGTTTCGAGGTCGACGCCGGTCCATGATCCGCCGCCGGTGTAGTGCAGCAGCGTGCCGTCGGCTCCGGCGGCCCAAGCCTCTTCGGGCCCGGTCGCCGCGACCGCGAGAAGGTCGGCGGTGGTGCCGGACGCCTGCGGCGTCCAAGTCGCACCACCGTCGACGGTGGCGGCGACGACGCCACCTTGACCGACCGTCCAGCCGTGGCCGAAGTCGGTGAAATCGAGCGCGTTCAGGCGCGCGCCCAAACCACGAGCCTGCACACGCCAGACCCCTCTGTCGAGTTTCAGCACCTGACCGCCACCGTTGACTGCCCACGCGCTGCGCCCGTCCACTGTGACGGCGGTGATATCGCGCGTCGTCCCGCGCGTGCGGCGGCGCCACGTGCGACCTCCGTCGGTACTGCGCAGCAGGTTCCCACCGCCGCCGGCCGCTACGAGCCGACGAGGGGAAGCCGATGTCACGGCCGAGAGCCACGTCTTGACCATGGCGTTGCGACGGGTCCACGTGCGCCCGCCATCGCTGGTGCGCAGTGCCGTTCCGCCGTGTCCCACGACGCACCCTGTCCTCCGGGAGAACATACATATGGCCGCGAGGTCCTCGGTGGTCGGCGCCCGTCGCCTGCTCCACGTGCGCCCGCCGTCGGACGTCTTCAAGATCGTTCCCTTGTTCCCGACAGCCCAGCCCGTGCGCCGGTCGCGGAACTGAACATCGCGCAGGGGCTCGCTGGCGTAGCTCGACTGCTCCCGCCAGCTCCGGCCGCCGTCACGCGTCACGATTATCTTGCCGTAGTCGCCGACGGCCCACCCGTGTCGCCTGTCGATGAAGTCCACCGCGAACAGCAGTTCGCCGGTCTTCGAGCCCTGCCAGCGCCAGTGCCGGCCTCCGTCGCGAGTCCAACGGATCGTCCCGCCGGCGCCCGTCACCCAGGCCCAGCCAGGCACGGGCGAGTCAATGGCGAGCAGTGTGCGACTCGTCCTCGAGCGCTGCCGTCGCCAGGTGCGCCCGGCGTCACGGGTCTTGATGATCAGGCCGTCGTCGCCCACGGCCCACGCGGTCCCGCGGCTGAGGGCGAGGACCGCGAACAGGGGCTCGTCGACGCCGGACTGCTGGCGGGTCCACGTAAGGCCGCCGTCGTCGGTACGCAGGATCGTGCCGTGGTCGCCGACGGCCCAGCCGCGCGACCTGTCGGCGAACGACACCGAGGTGAGGTGGTTGCCTTGCGGCAGCGGGTTCTGCCAGCGCCAGGCGCCGTCGCTGACCCGGGCTCGGGCCATCTCGGCCCATGCCAGGCAAACAAGGACGACGGCGACAGCCGAGAGGAGTGTCCGCCTCCTCACTGCGACGCCTCGGCTCCCGCTTGGGGCGACGCCATCGGGACTGTCCCCGTGGCGAAGTCGCCGGTCGTGGCCAGCCGCCACGATCCACCACCGTTGTCCGACATCAGAACCATGCGTCGTCGGTAGCGCCTCTGCGTGATCTCCTGTGCGGCAACGATGCGCCACCGGGCGAGGCGGTCCTTCGAATCCTTGATCTCGTCCCCGCCGCTGTAGCTGACGGCCAGGAAGAGACGTCCAGCGTGGTCCATGCCGAGCTTGTGGTAGAAGATGGAGTACCCGGGGTGCGCTGCCACGAGGATGACCTTGGCCTTTCCCCACGTTCGCCCCGGCGCCTTTCGCTGATGCGCGAGTGCCCCATATGCGAAGCCGCGATGGTATGGGTCGCATCCTTGGCGCCACTGGCGAAAGACGAGGTGCAGCACGTCGCGCGCGTCGCAGACGAGCGAGAGGTATGTCTGTCGTCCCTCGCGCTCCCCCGTCTTCTCGTCAGCCCAGCCATCCGTGAGCACCGGCTCTGGCTCAGTCCAGCCCGCGTCGACACGCAGCGGCGCGCGTGAGCGTGTGTAGAGGAAGGGTCCGCCGTGCGCGCCGGTGACGACGTGGAGGTAGCCCTGACTGTCGAGACAGATGCCGGGCTTGACGTGGAGGTCGTCGTCGGGGCGCACGCGGGCGAGCTCAACGGCTGGGCTCACTGTGCGCGTGGCATGGTCGTACGCGGCGAGCATGATCGGTACGCCGCGATCGTCGCCAGGCGTGGCCTCTGGCCACGTGAAGAACGTCGTGCCGCCGCTGGTCGCCGCGAACGACGATCCGCCCGAGATCCGGCTCAGCCCGAGGGACGTGGAAGTGACGAACGTCGGCTTGGGGACGACGATCGCGTCCCCGTCGAAGTACGGCTGCGTCACCCGAACGGTGTTCACCTGGCTTCGATGCTTCCCGGAGTAGCCCGAGCGCGCCCAGAAAGCGAGGAAGGGCGGGCCGCTGAGGTCGTTGTGTCCGGTCCACGTCTCGATCGCGATCTGTCCCGGCGGGAGCTCTGCGACCGACCATGTTCTGCAGAGGTCCAGCGAGTACAGCAGGAGGTTCCTCAAGCTGCCGTTGCGCAGGCGGATCGTGAGCGGTGTGTAGGCGCGGTCGGCGAGGTCGAACACGACGCGGTCGCTCCGCGAGCCTCCTGCCCCGACGGTGGCCGCGAAGTTGGGGTAGGTGGCGCGGACAGCCGGGAGAAGGCCGCGTCGCTCCCAGCCGCCCCCCGCCAGGGTATGGACGAACGACGTGTAGTTGGGATTCGAGGTGCGCGAGCGTATGTAGGGTCGGTCGAGGCTGTCGAAGACAGGCACGTTGCGCGTGTAGGCGGGGGCATAGCCGTACTGCTCGTAAGGGCCGCGGTCAGGGTCGAGGACGAAGTCGGCGAGCCAGGGACGGACGACCGAAGGCTTGCCGTTCGCGGTACGGGGAAGACCGGCCGCGAGGAGCAGGGTGACAAAGACGAGAGCACCGATGAGGACGGCGACCACGGCGCGGTTGCCTGCGCGATCCAACATGCAGCAAGCATACACGCATGTTTCGGGCGGAGCCGCACCGGCCTCGTCGGCCGGGCAGCCCCGCCCGGGGTCTGGCGCACGCCGCATGCACGGCGCGAGCGCGAACGAGACGCTACGCGAGCGTCGCGGCGACGCTGATGTCGACGTTCCCCTTGAGCGCCTGCGAGACGGGACAGCCGTCCTTCGCCTTCGCCGCGGCCGCCTCGAACGCGGCGGCGTCGACGCCGGGGACGGTTCCTTTCACGGTCAGTCCGACCGAGGCGATCTTGAAGCCGCCCTCGACCGCCGCGAAGGTGCACACGGCGTCGGTCTCGAGCTTCTCGGGCGGCGTGCCGGCCTCGCCGAGGATCAGCGACAGCGCCATCGAGTAACAGGTCGCGTGCGCGGCCGCGATCAGCTCTTCGGGACTGGTCTTGCCGTCTGAGCGCGCGGTCCGCGACGCCCAGGTCACGGGCAGCGCGCCGCCCAGGCCGCTGCTGTCGAGCGTCACCGTGCCGGAGCCCTGCCCCAACGTCCCTTGCCAGACCGCGTGCGCGCGGCGTTGTGCGTCGGCCATCGTCGTGCCTCCTCGATGAAGATGTGGTCCCGCGGCGCGTGCGGCGCCTGCGCTGCATCCCGAACCCGCGACCCCGCCGTCGCACGCACCGCGCTTGACACAGACTTGCCCAGCGTGGCCGGGGTGGAAACGGCGGCGGGGCGGGCGGCGGGCGTCGCGCCGCCACGTCAACGTCCGCCGGGTCTGGGCGTCAACGCCGACCGAGGCAGTAGAGGTTCCCGTCGCGTGAGCCGATGTACGCACGCCCGTCCCACACGACCGGCGTCGCCTCGTAGGCGCCGCCGCCGGTGAAGCGCGCCGTCTCGCGCACGCTCACCGTCCACCAGCGGCCGTCGGCGCTGGGCAGCGCCCCCGCGTCGTCCTGGGTCGCTGCCTCGTAGCTCACCTTGTAGAGATGGACCATGTTGTCGTAGCCGGCGGCGACGATGCGGTCGCCGACGAACGCCGGCGTCGTGATGCCGCCGCCCATCCAGATCCTGGCCGCGACGACCGGCGTACGCAGGCGCTTCTCGAGGTTCGGGCCCTTCACGCGGGCCTCGGCGAAGGTGTCCTGCGAGAAGAGGTAGAGGTAGCCGTCGATGGCGACGACGGCGCCGAGCGCGGGACGCGAGCCGTCGCGGCTCGCGCCGTCGTTCACGCCGACCGAGCCGAGCACGCCGCCCTTCCACTCCGACAGCTTGCGGTCGCCGGTCGGGAGGAACCAGACGACCGCATCCTTCGGCGGCAGCGACGGGTCGAGGAGGAGCACGCCGCCGTGGCCGGGGATGTACTGCTTCTCGACGGTGACGAGCAGCTTGTTGCCGGCCGTCGGCACCGGCGTGCCGTCGAGGTCGGAGCCGGTCCGGTAGTCCCAGACGACCGCGAGGTCGCTCGGGCGCAGGCCGTAAACGTGGCCCGCGCCCGAGCTCACGAAGATCGTCTGGCCGACGAGGACCGGCGACGCCTCGAGGACCAGGTTGCGCTTGTGCTTCTGCCGGTCAGCGGTCGTCCCCAGCAGGAGGCGCTCGGCCTCTATGACCGGCTTGCGGTACTTCCCCCAGGCCTCGGTGCGGAACGGGTCGAGCTTGTAGAACCAGCCGCTCTCGACGCCGATGTAGACCTTGCCGTCGACGTAGAGGCCGCTGGCGTCGCAGTCGCGGCTGTAACAGCGCGTCTGCGGCACCGGCAGACGCCAGAGCTCGTTGCCTGTGCGCAGTGAGAAGGCGCGGTACGGCGCGACGGCAGGGTCGTCGAGGTCGAGCGGATACCCGCGCCGCGACCCGGCGAGGACGATGAAGCGGTCGTCCTCGTCCTTGGGGTCCGGGTCCTCGATCACGGTCGGGCTGCTCTTCACGATATCGTCGAACTTCGCCTCCCAGACGACGTCCCCGGTCTTGGCGTCGATCTTGTGCAGGCGGTGGTCGTAGCCACCCGTGAGGAGGAAGGTCCGGCCGCGGTCGCGGATGACTGCGGGCTGGCCGGTCCACCCCATGCCGGCCCATTCCGAGGGCGGGTCCTTGGGGAGCTTGCCCGACGTCCAGCCGCTGCCGATGCGCGTGTACCACAGCAGGTCGAGCCCGTCCGGCGGCCCGAGACCGGAGAAGTCGCGGCGGATGCCGCCGAGGAAGCTCGCGACCTTGATGCCGTCGCCGTCGCGGGCGACCGGCGTGGGCGAAGGGCCGCCGGTGAGGATCGGCGACGGCGTGGCGGCGGCTTGGCCGCCGCCCGCGCCGTCGCCCCCTCCGCACCCCGACGGTACGAGGCCGCCCGTCGAGCACCCGCAACCGCCGCACGAGCGCAGCGCGAACGCGAGGAGTAGAACGAGCGCGACAAGGA
>CAZTMO010000033.1:0-11828 GCA_964615105.1 uncultured Thermoleophilia bacterium | reverse complement strand
CGCGTACGCGGCCGATCACCGACGGCGTCGCCGGGCTGCGCGTGGTCGCGTCGCTCGAGGCCGCCGAGCACTCGCTGCACAACGGCGGCACCTCGGTCCCCATCGAGCAGGCCGGCGTCACTGGTGCCTGAGAGCCACGGCGCGCCGGACGAGGCCGGCGTCGTCTCCGGGCCGGTCGTGCCCGGCGTGCACATCGCCCCCGGCGTGACGATCGGGCCCGGCGCCGTTCTGCAGCCGCCGTCGACCCTCGGCCGGGCCCCGCGTGGCCACGCCGAGGGCGACCTGCGGCTGCTGATCGGCGCCCGGGCCACGATCCGCGCGTTCACCACCCTCTACGCCGGCAGCATCTTCGGCGACGACCTGCAGACGGGCCACGGCGCGTCCGTCCGCGAGGACAACGTCGTCGGCGACGGCGTGAGCATCGGGACGAACGCCGTCCTCGAGTTCGGCAACCGCATCGGCGACCGCGTTCGTATCCACAGCGGCTGCTTTCTGGAGCTGGTGACGATCGAGGAGGACGTGTTCGTGGGGCCGAACGTCGTGTTCACCGACGACCCGCACCCGATGAACTGCCCGCGCTACAAAGAGTGCAAGGGCGGCGCGACGGTGCGCAGACTGGCACGCATCGGCGCCAACAGCACGATCCTCCCGGGCGTGGAGATCGGCGCGAACGCGTTGGTCGGCGCCGGGTCAGTCGTCGTGCACGACGTGCCGCCGGGCATGGTGGTCGCGGGCAACCCGGCGCGCGTCATCAAGGCGGTCGCCGATCTCGAATGCTCGCTGGGCGCGTTCGCGCGGCCATACCTTTGGCCGCCGTACATCGAGGACGACGATCGCCAGGCGCAAGGCCCGACGGGCGGCTGAACCGGCCGTCGGTCCGCAGGGCCGACTAGCGCACCGGCGCCCAGCGCCGGGGGCTCGTCACCACGCCGGCCCAGCGGACCTTCCACGTGGCGCTCGCGTACGGCCGCACCGCGATATGGTAGGTGCCGTCCGAACGCGTCGTCGTCCGCGCGACCTCGACCCACGGCCGATGGGGCTTGTGCGCCAGCACGACGAGTCGCTTGCCGCCCAAGGACCCCATGCGCGCGTTGACCAAGGTGCCCCGCAGGGTGAGCCGGCCGCCGGGCGCCACGGCGTCGAGACGGTCCAACGTCAGACGGTTGCCGCCGGCGAAGACGTAGTAGGCGGGCTTGCGCGTCCCACCCAGGCGGACGAGGCCGCAGTACAGGCCCATGATGTCGCGATAGGTCCCGGCATCGGAGTAGTCGGTGCGGGGGAACCAGAGCAGCATCTGGACCTGGTCGTGCCGCGCCGCCATGCGGAGCGCCGTGCGCAGGTACTGGGCCTGACGCGGCTCGCTCACCGAGACGCCGAACAGGAGGCTGTACGCCGTCGGGTACGCGTATTCGGTCAGGTAGAACGGCTTCCCCGGGAAGACGTCCAGCAGCGTGTCGAGGTTCGCGAGCCACACCGTGTGCGAGGGATCGCGCGGAAGCGCGCCGGGAGCGACACGGGGGTTGCCGCCCGTCGGGTAAGGATGGTGCGCGTAGGCGTCGAAGTGCGCCGCCCCGCCGAAGGCCGCAAGGCGGCGGGCGAACCGCTGGGGGCTGGTACGCAGGCGCGAGTCGTCGCCGGTCGGACTGGTCTCGCCGGCGACCACCTTGGCCTCGGGGTCGCCGGCGCGCACCCCGGCGGAGAAGGCCTTGAGGATCGCCGCGTAGCGCCGCACGGCAAACGACTTGTCCGACGCCGTCCGCTGCGGGTACATGTACGTCCAGAGGTTCGGCTCGACCCAGCACGAGTAGGCGAAGACCTCCCCCTGCATCATGCTCGAGAAGTACGTCATGAACGCCTCGAGCTTGTCCAGGCTGGCGAGCGTCGGAGGGTAGTAGCTGTGGTAGACGCCGGCCCGGTCGCCGGGCGGTGCCGTGCGCCAGAGGGCGCGGTCGGACGCCCACTCCGGCGCTTCGTAGACGACGAGCAAGACACGCATGCCGCGGGCGCGCGCCCTGCGGATGGCGCTGACCGCGCGCCCGATGTAGTCGGGCTCGTAGACCCGGGGACGTGGCTCGGCTTCGTTCCAGCGGAAGTTGATACGCACGATGTCGGCGCCGAGGTCGCTCGCGAACTCGTCCACGAGCGCCGGGCCGCCGTGGCGCCAGGATTCGATCAGCCCGGGTTCGCAGATGCCTCGCGACACGTCTACGGCCCGTGCCGGAGTGACGGACGCGAAGAGCGCGACGACGGCAAGACCTGTCGCCAGCGCCCACTTGAGACCCCGGTCACGCACAAGGCACCCCTCTCGGCGGGTCCTGGAGACGCCGTATTCTACACCATCACACCACACGCCGGACCGTCCGGGCCAGTTCAGACCCCCCTGCCTGGACCGCGTCGATTGTCCGCTACGGCATGTCGACATAGGATGACGTTGAGGAGGTACGGCAGGTGACCACGCAGCAAGCGGGAGTAGACGTCAAGCGCCTCATGGCGATCGCGCGACGGCACGTGCTGCTGATCGTCGCGCTCACGCTCGTGTTCGGCGCCGGCGCCTACCTCTATTCGTCGTCACAGACGCCGATGTACGAAGCGAGCGCGCTGATCTTGTACGAGGCCGCGCTCGACATCAACGACCCGCTCGGGCAGAGCTACAGCGACAAGAACACGAGGGAGCTCGAGCTGCAGAGCGCCGTGACGCGGATCACCGGGCCCGACATCCGCAAGAGCGTGAAGGACCTGCTCGGCGTGAATGCGAGCAAACCACCGTTCTCGGTGTCGGCCACGGTGGCCTCGTCCGACGTCTCGTCGAGCAGCGACGCGGTGAACAACGGTGTCCGCGTGAGTATCACCTCTCCCGACGCCGAGTGGGCGATGCGCCTCGCGAACGCCTTCGCCCAGGAGTTCGTCTACTGGCGCATCGACAACCAGAAGCGACAGATCGAGGCGGCGCGCCAGGTCATCGAGCAGAAGCTCAAGGAGTACCGTACGCCCGCGCAACAGGCTTCGTCCGATTACATCATCCTCAAGGAGCGCCTCAGCGACCTCGAGATTCTGGCGGAGACCGCGACCGGCAACTTCAGCGTCGCGGTCCCGGCGACCAAGCCGGACGCGCCGTACGCGCCGCAACCCCGCCGCTCGACGGCGATCGGCGCGGCTCTCGGCCTCTTCTTCGGCATCGCGCTGGCCTTCCTGCGAGAGAAGCTCGACACGCGCCTGCACAGCCACCGCGAGGTGCGCGAGATCATGGGCCTGCCGATCATCGGGAGGATCGGCCGCATCCCCGGCGACGCGCTGGCGAATGGGCCGCTCGTGGTCGTGAGCGAGGCCAGCGGACGAGCAGCCGAGTCGCTGCGTGTGCTGCGCAGCAACCTCGAGTTCGCTTTTCTCGGCGAGAAGAACCGCGTGCTCATGGTCTTGAGCGCCCAGCAGGGCGAGGGCAAGAGCCTGACCACGGCCAACCTTGCCGCTTCGTTGGCGCTCGCCGGCAAGAAGGCGGTACTCGTCGACGCCGACCTGCGGCGGCCGCGCATCCATACCCTGTACAAGGTGAAGAACGCCGCCGGCGTCTCGTCGGTCATCGCCGGCCTCGTCGACCTCGACCAGGCCCTACAGACAGTCGACTTGCTGGGCAAGACGTCGCCCCGTGTGCGAGGCGACGGCAGACGCCCCAAACAAGAAGACGACACGTTCGGCGCCGACGCCAGGCTCTGGCTCTTGACCTCCGGTCCGATCCCGCCCAATCCGGGCGAGATGGTGGCCTCGCGGCGTTTCGCGGCGATGATCGAGGAACTCAGCGCGATGAAGTTCGACTACGTCCTGATCGACTCGCCGGCCTTCTTGCCCGTCGGCGACGCCGCCGCGCTGGCCGGCGTCGCCGACGCCATCATCTTGATCGTCAACCTCAAGATGACGCGCAAGCCTACGCTCGAGGATGCGCGGGAGTTCCTCGCCCCGCTGCCGGCCGCCACGCTGGGCGTCGTGACCGTCATGGACACCGCCGGCAAGGGCGACCGCTACCACTACTACGAGAGCGGCACCAGCACCTGACGACGCATCCGTGCTCGTCGTGGCGAGCGGCGCTCGCCCCCGGCGGCGGCCCACTCCCCAAGGCGCGCGACCCGGTCCCGCTACCCTTCAAGCACGAGGTCGAGCGCCTCGATCCCCGTCGCGACGCCATCTTCGACGGAGACGAGGGCGGCGTTGAGGCGCACGGGCCCGTCGTCGGCGACCTCGAACCGCTGCGGCATCTCGGTGACGAAGCGCTGGATGATGATGTCGGTGCGCACGCCGATGACCGACTCGAGCGGCCCGGTCATGCCGACGTCGGTGATATAGGCGGTGCCACCGGCGAGGACGCGCGCGTCGCTCGTCTGTACGTGCGTGTGTGTGCCGACCACGGCGGTGACGCGGCCGTCGAGGTAGTGGCCCATGGCCACCTTCTCGCTGGTCGCCTCAGCGTGGAGATCGACGATCACGGTGGAGGCCTGCCCGCGCGCCTCGTCGACCAGACGGTCGACGAGGCGGAAGGGCGACAGGCCGGTGTCCATGTAGAGGCTGCCGGCGAGGTTCACGACGGCGACCGGGCTGCCGTCGGCGGCCGGTCGCACGGTGACGCCGCGCCCCGGCGCCCCCGGCGGGTAGTTCGCCGGCCGCACGATGCGCTCGTCCTCGGCGAGAAAGCCGAAGACCTCGCGCTGACGCCAAACGTGGTTGCCGGTCGTGAGCACGTCCACCCCGCCGTCGAGCAACCTGCGGGCGAGCTTCGAGGTGATGCCGGCGCCGTTGGCCGCGTTCTCACCGTTGGCGATCACGAAGTCGACGCTCTGCGCCTCGCGGTACCCGGGGAGCCACGCGAGGAGCGCCACGCGCCCAGGCCGGCCGAAGACGTCGCCGACGAAGAGGAGCTTCACGTGAAGACCGGCCCGACCGCGCGGCGCGACCAGGGCCCGTTCAACCGCCGATGAGGACGCGCAAGGCGCCCTGGGCGGCGCTGATCAGCGGCGACGGATACAGGCCGAGACCCACGACGCCGACGGCCGCGAACAGCACCGCCGCCGCCGAGCCGATCGCCGGCCCGGCGTCGTCCGGCTCGAGAGCTGCGGCGCCGTCTGCGCCCGCCGCCGCAACCTCCGCTTCCGCTGCAGCCCCCGCTTGCGCCGCGTCCGCCGGCGCCTCGCGGAAGTACATGTACCAGACGACGCGCAGGTAGTAGAACGCCGAGACGGCGCTCATGATCACGGCGACGATCGCCAGCCACGTCATCCCCGCGTCGACGATCGCCGAGAACAGGTAGAACTTGCCCCAGAACCCCACCAGCGGCGGGATGCCCGTGAGCGACACCATGAAGAGCATCATGGCGATCGCCGTCCACGGCATCGTCCGCGCCAGGCCCGCCAGCTCGTCGAGACCGTAGCGGAAGGGGCGTCGGTTGCGGATCCACACGAGGATCCCGAAGGCGCCGATGTTCATGAACGTGTAGGCGCCGAGGTAGAACAGGATCGCGCTCGAGCCGTCGGGGTTGAGCCTGAGGTGACCCGCCTGGTCGACGTAGGCCCCCCCGGCACCAGCAGCGATGAGACCCAGCAGCAGGTAGCCGGCATGGGCAACGCTCGAGTAGGCGAGCATACGCTTGAGGTTACGCTGCGGCAGGGCGAGGGCGTTCCCCACGATCATCGTCAGTACCGCCAGCACCGTCAGGGCCGCGGTCCACACGTCGAGGGCGCTGATCGCCGCCACCGTGAAGAGCTTGAGAAAACCGACGAAGGCGCCGGCCTTGATGCCGACCGACATGAAGGCCGTGACCGGCGTCGGCGCACCCTCGTACACGTCGGGGGCCCACGAGTGGAAGGGCACGGCGGCGATCTTGAAGCCGAAGCCGCTGGCGACGAGGACGAGGGCGACGACCACGAGCCCGCCCTGGGCGTCGGCGCCGAGATTCGCGAGCGACGCGGCGATGCTGGCGTAGTTCGTCTGCCCGGTGGCGGCGTACAGCAGGGCGAGACCGAAAAGCAGGATCGCCGACGAGAAGGCGCCGTTGACGAAGTACTTCATCGCCGCCTCGCCCGAGCGTTCGTCCCCGCGCAGGAACCCGGCCAGCACGTAGGTCGGCAGCGACATCAGCTCGAAGGCGACGAAGAGCGCGATGACGTCGGTCGCGACCGCCATCCCGATCATACCGGTGATGATGAGAAGGAGGAGGCCGTAGTACTCGCCCATCGCGTCGCGACGCTTCTTGATGTAGGCGTCCGACAGCATGATGGTGAGCACGCCGATTACGCAGAACAGCAGCGTGCAGTAGTACCCGAACTTGTCGAGCGCGACCATCGAGGCGAAGCCCGACTTGGCCGTGCCGCCGGCGAACAGGTTCGACCCGGCCCCGCTGACGAAGTCCCACAGCGAACGAGTCGCATCGAGGTCGACCCACTGCGCCGTGGCGACGACCGCGGCGGCGGCGAGGCCCGCGGCCGCGACCCACGGCAGGACCCACTTGCGCGCCCCGACCAGCGCGTCGACCAAGAAGACGAGCAGCGCCGTCCCGGCGACGACGACGCCCGGCAGGATCACGAGCACGCTGTTGTTGGCGTCACCCATCTAGAACAGCCCCTTCGTGGCGTCGATCAACTGGGCGATCGCGCCGCCCCTGGCGCTCTCGATCGAGGGGCCCATCTGGTCGAGGATGTACTGCACCGGGGTGTGAAGGAAGTCGAGGAACGTGTTCGGGTAGACGCCGATCCACACCGCGAAGACCACGAGCGGAAGCAGCGAGACGATCTCGCGGGCGCCAAAATCGCGCAGCACGCCGGCCGGCGACACCGCCGCGTCCCCGCGGTCGTTGAACCACACGCGCTGGTACATCCAGAGCAGGTAGCAGGCGGCGAGGATCACGCCGACGGCGCCGATCGCCGCCAGGGCGCGCGAGTACTCGAACAGGCCGAGCAGGCTGAGGAACTCGCCGACGAAGCCGTTGAGCCCCGGCAGGCCGAGCGAACCGAGCGTGAAGAACAGGAAGAACCCCGCGAGCACGGGCAACGGCGTGGCCAGCATGCCCATCTCGGCGATCTGCCGCGTGTGCGTGCGCTCGTACAGGTAGCCGACGAGGAGGAAGAGGGCGCCCGTGAGGACGCCGTGGTTGAACATGACGAGGATCGCGCCCTCCATGCCGGCGGCGTTGTCGGTCACGGCGATGGCGGCGAAGATCCCGGCCGTGACGAAGCCCATGTGGCTGACGCTGGAGTAGGCGACGAGCTTCTTGAGGTCCTTCTGCACCAGCGACACCGCCGCCCCGTAGAGGATCGCGATCACCGAGAGCACGGCGACCACCGGCACGAAGTCGACGGCGGCGTCGGGGAAGAACGGCAGGCAGAAGCGCAGCATGCCGTAGGCGCCCATCTTCAGCAGGACGCCGGCGAGGATCACCGAGCCCGCCGTCGGCGCCTCGACGTGGGCGTCGGGCAGCCAGGTGTGCAGCGGGAACATCGGCACCTTGATGGCGAAGGCGAGGAAGAAGGCGGCGAAGGCCCAGAACTGCAGCCGGTACGGATAGACGAAGTCGCTGAGGGCGCGGATGTCGAAGGTCAGGCCCGCGCCCTGCCTGTTCACGTACCAGACCACGGCGACGATGGCGACCAGCATGAGCAGGCTGCCCACGAGGGTGAAGAGGATGAACTTGATCGCCGCGTAGACCTTCCGCGGCCCACCCCAGATCCCGATGATGAAGTACATCGGGATGAGCATGGCCTCCCAGAACACGTAAAAGAGAAAGAGGTCGGTCGCGCAGAAGACGCCCGTCATGCCCGTCTGGAGCAGCAGCAGCGAGATGAAGAAACCCATCTCGCGGTCCTTCACGTAGTGCCAACTGCCGATGATGACGATGAAGCCCAGCAACGTGGTGAGGAAGATCATCAGCGCGGCGATGCCGTCGATGCCGAAGCCGTAGTGGATGTTGAAGCGCCTGACCCACATGACGTCCTCGACGAACTGCAGGCGGGAGCTCGACTTGTCGAAGGCGAAGAGCATCCAGACGGCGAGCCCGAACGCGGCCAGCGTGGTGGCCAGCGAGATGACCTTGTAGGTCGTCGGCCACCACGTCTGGCGCGCGACCGCGCCGGCGATGGCGCCGTCCGCGCCGAGCTTCGCCCCCGGCCGGCGCAGCAGGTGCAGCAGCAGGATCAGGAGCACGCCCGCCAGCGGCAGATAGGTGATCACCGAGAGGATCGGGAAGCCGATCTGGTCCTGCCAGCTCATGACCTCAGACCCCCCAGACCCAGCCGACGACGACGACCAGCGCCACGGCGCCGGCGAGGATGCCGAAGGCGTAGTTCTGCACACGTCCGGTCTGCCACGGGCGGAGACGGTCGCCGACCCAGCCCCAGAGCCGGGCGACGCCGTTCACCGCCCCATCGACGACGTGGACGTCGAAGCCCTCCCACAGGAAGCGTGAGAAGGCGACCGTGCTGCGGATCGGCACGACCTCGTAGACCTCGTCCATGTACAGCTTGCGCAGCGACGCCCGATACGCCCACGGCACGCGCGCCGCCAGCTTGCCGGGCAACTCGGTCCGGGTCACATACATCACGTAGGCGACACCGACGCCGAGCAGGGCCACGACGAGCGAGAAGACCATGAGGGCCCCACCCGTGCCGAGCCAATGGAACTCGGCGTGCTCGGCGGCGAAGAAGACCGGCTGGAGGAAGTCGTGGATCCAGCCGGTCTCCGGCGGCCAGCCCGCGAGCGCGCCGAGCGCCGCAGCCGGGACGGCCAGGAGCACGAGCGGAACGGTCACGATCTTCGGCGACTCGTGGATGTGCGCCTGGGTCTCGGCGTCGGCGCGCGACTCGCCCCAGAACGTCATGAACATCATGCGAAAGGCGAAGACGGCCGTAAGGAACGCGGTGACGATGCCCACCGCCCAGACGACGTAGTAGCCATGCTCGAAGTCGGCGGCGAGGATCTCGTCCTTGGCCCAGAAGCCGGCGAACGGGAACACGCCGATCAGCGCGACTGCGCCGGTCAGCATCGTCCAGAAGGTCACCGGCAGGCGCTTGCGCAACCCACCCATGCGGCGCATGTCCTGCTCGCCGCCCATGGCGTGGATCACCGACCCCGAGCAGAGGAAGAGCAGGCCTTTGAAGAAGCCGTGCACGAACAGGTAGAAGATGCCGGCCACCCAGGCGCCGGCGCCGAGGGCCATGAACATGAACCCGAGCGACGAGACCGTCGAGTACGCGATCACCTTCTTGATGTCGTTCTGGGTGATCGCGATGTACGCCGAGTAGACCGCGGTGAAGGTGCCCACGATCATGACCACGAGCATCGCCGCGTCGGAGTGCATGTACAGCGGGTAGGAGCGCGCCACCATGTACACGCCGGCGTTGACCATGGTGGCGGCGTGGATGAGCGCGCTGACCGGGGTCGGGCCTTCCATCGCGTCCGGCAACCAGACGTGCAGCGGGAACTGGGCGCTCTTGCCGAGAGCGCCGGTGAAGAGCAGCAGGCAGATCCACAACAGCGTGCCGGACCCGATCATCTCGGCCTTGTCGAACACGCCGGCGAACTGGAGCGTCCCGGTGGTGACGAAGATCAGCAGCATACCGAGAGTGAAGCCGAAGTCACCGACGCGGTTCACGAGAAACGCCTTCTTGCCGGCCTGGCTGGCGCTCTTCTTGCCGAACCAGAAGCCGATGAGCAGGTACGAGCACAGGCCGACGCCCTCCCAGCCGAGGAAGAGCAGCAGGTAGTTGTCGGCGAGGATCAGCATGTACATCGCGAACATGAACAGGTTCAGGTAGGCGAAGAAACGGTAGTAACCACCGTCGCCGCGCATGTAGCCGATCGAGTAGTAGTGCGTGAGCATGCCGATGATGCCGACGACGAGCAGCATGATCCCGGTGAGGGTGTCGACCTGGAACCCCCAGGTGACGTCGTAGCGCCCGGCGACGATCCATGTGAACGCGTCCCAGACGAACGGCTCCGTCTGGTGACGGGAGACCCACTCGAAGGCGTAGACCGCGAGTGCCGCCGTCGCGGTCACCAGCCCCACCGGCAGGACATGGGCTCTGGCTCCCATGCGCTTGCCAAAGAGCAGCGTCACGATGAAGCCGAGCAGCGGCAGCAGCACGATGAGGGCGACGGCGATCTTCATGGAGTCGGGACCTTCCACGTCGTATCCCCCGTCAGCCCTTCATCTCGTCGAACCGGTCGGTCTGGACCGTCCGCTTGGTGCGGTAGTTGGCGACCACGATGCCCAGGCCGACCGTGACTTCGGCGGCGGCGAGCGTGATCACAAAGAGTGAGAACAGCACCCCCGCGCCCGCGCTGCCGGCGCGGAACTGCGCGACGGCGACGAGGGCGATGTTGACGGCATTGAGCATGAGCTCGAGACTCATGATCACGAGGATCGTGTTGCGCCGCGCGAGCACACCGAACGCGCCGATACAGAAGAGCAGCGTCGCGAGCAACAGCCACCAGTCGAGCGGGCTCACCGCTTCTCTCCTTCCCCGCGCGCGAGCACGATGGCGCCGATCATCGCCGCGAGCAGCACCAGCGACACGAGCTCGAACGGGAACACATAGCGGTTGAACAGCAGCGCCGACAGGGCGTGGAGGTCGAGGTTCTGCGACGTCTCGCCCACATCGGCGAGCTCGGTCGACACCGCCATCACGGCGAGGACCGCCGCCGCGGCCACGGTGAGCGGCGCGGCAAAGATGCTTTGGCGGTGGAAGAAAAGCCGGTACTCCCCGCCCTGCACCTCGGTGAGCATGATGGCGAAGATGATCACGACCGAGATCGCGCCCACATAGACGAGCACCTGGACGATCGCGACGAGCTCGGCGTTGAGCAGGGCGTACGCCCCGGCGACGCCGAGGAAGCAGGCGACCATCGACACGGCACTGTAGACGATCTTGCGGAACAGCACGACGCCGAGGCCGCAGACGAGGATCCACGCGGCGATGACGAAGAAGAAGAACGGGTGAAAGTCGCCGCCCGGCATCAGCCCTCCCCGGCGCCTTCGCGGTCGCCGTCCCCGTTCAGGTCGACGGGATCGTCCTGGATCGGGTCCCAGAGCCATCCCGTGCCGAGCACGCTGTCGCGGACGTGCGGCACGAGGTCGGTGACCGTCTCGCGCAGCGGGTCGACCGGCGCCGGCTCGCGCACGTAGAGCGACTCGCGCGCCATCGTCGTGCGGTTGTATCCGGCGAGCTCGAAGAAGTCGGTCTGCTCGAGCGCGTCGTAGGGGCAGACCTCGACGCACTCGCCGCAGAAGATGCAGCGGCTCTCGTCGAGGTCGTAACTGCCCAGCAGGCGCGGGTTCGTCTCGATCGCGCCCGTCGGGCAGGTCTCGGCGCACTTGCCGCACGAGACGCAGCCGACGGATTGCAGAGCGAGGTTGTCGGCCGTCGACACGATGGTGTCGAAGCCGCGGCCCATGAAGTCGTAGCAACTCGAGCCGACCTCGAGACGGCACACGCGCACGCAGCGCCCGCAGTTGATGCAACGGTTGGGCTCGCGCATGATGAAGTCGTGACGGAAGTCGGCGGGGTAGTCGTGCGCGGCACCCCCGTGGAACCGGTTCTTGAAGACCTCGTACTCGATGCAGTACCGCTGCAGATCGCACTTGCCGTTCGCCGGGCAGTAGCAGTCGAGGCAGAGGTCGGCACCGCGCACCGCCTCGTCTTCGGGAAAGCCGAGCTCGATCTCCTCGAAGTTGGTGCGGCGTGCGTCGGGCCCGAGCTTCGGCATCTCGGCCGGCGGCGACGGCCTCGTCACGTCGGTGGTCATGTCGATGAAGACCGGCGGGATCTCGGCCATGCGGGCGATGCGCGGGTCGA
>CAZTMO010000032.1:2496-11944 GCA_964615105.1 uncultured Thermoleophilia bacterium | reverse complement strand
GGCATGGGCGATCGCCGGTGGAGCCTCGTCTCGTGCATCGTGACGCCCGGCTTCGAGTACGAGGACTTCGAGCTCGCCGAGCGCGAGAAGCTCACACGCCAATGCCCGGGTGAAGCCGAGCTCATCGCCTCGCTCACGTAGAAATCGGGCGTGGCGACAGCGTGCGCCGGTGCCGGTCAGAACCGCAGGTAGACGAACGGCTGTGGCTGGCTGATCGCCAGCACAGCCGCGCCGAGCAGCAACCCGATGACGACGGCCCAGACCCTGCGCGGGCGAAAGCGCAGCTCCCAGGTGTTCGGGGCGAGGTTCACCCAGAGGAGGCCGGCGAGGAGGAGGGCGGCGAAGGCCGGCGTCACGGCGGCCGCGGCGCTGCGCGCCGCCGCGCCGTGCGCCCCGGCCATGGCCGCCAACACCTCGCCGGCCTGCGCCAACGAGCTCGCCCGGAACAGGGCCCACGCGACGACCACAGCGGCGAACGTCAGGGACCGCCCCAGCCACGTCCACATTTCCCGGCCCGTCGCGTGCCAGATGCGGCCAACGACGAGGTAGGCGCCGTGCAGCGCGCCCCAGAGCACGAACGTCCACGCCGGGCCGTGCCAAAGGCCGACAAGGGCCATCACGACCATCAGGTTCACGAGTGTGCGGGGCAGCCCACGGCGCGAGCCCCCGAGCGGGATGTACACGTAGTCCCTGAACCACGCCGCGAGCGACATGTGCCAGCGGCGCCAGAACTGGCCGACGCTGTCCGCCTTGTACGGCGAGGCGAAGTTCTGCGGCAGCCTCACCCCGAGCAGAAGACCGAGGCCGACGGCGATGTCCGAGTAGCCTGAGAAGTCGAAGTAGAGCTGGAGGGCGTAACCGACCGTCGCCGCCCATCCGCCTGCGAGACCGAGGTCGCCGGAGGCGGCGAACAGGTCGTCGACGTACGGTGCCAGCACGTCGGCGACGAGCAGCTTTTTCGCCAGCCCGAGGGTGATGAAGGTGACGCCGGCGGCGGCCAGAGCCGACGGCAACCGTCGTGGCAGCCGCTCCAGTTGCCTGCCGACGGCGCCCCAGCGCAGGAGCGGGCCGGCGAGCAGGCTCGGGAACATCGCCACGAAGGCGGCGAAGTGGATCCAGCTGGGCGCCCGTCGTGCCGCGCCACGAAAGAGGTCGATCGCGTACGCCATCCCGTTGAACGTGTAGAACGAGATCCCGACGGGGAGCACGAAGCGCATCCCGTCCGCCGGTACGTCCACGCCCAGCCAGCTGCCGAGTCCCGCGAACGACTCGACGAAGAACCCGCGGTACTTGAAGTAGGCGAGCAGGCTCAGGTTCAGGGTGAGGGCAAGGACGAGGGCCGCGCGCCGCAGACGGTCGTCGCCGCTTCGCGAGATGGCCTCGCCGGCGACCCAGTCGGCGCCCGCGGAGACGAGGAGCAGGGGGACGTAGCGCCAGTCCCACCAGCCGTAGAAGACCAGCGAGGCGGCGACGAGGGAGAGCAGCCGCCACCTGCCGGGCGGCAGGAGCCAGTAGACGACGAGCGTGACGGGGAGGAAGACGCCGAGGAAAAGCAGGCTGGTCGACAGCACGCCCGGTTACCTCGTCGGAGGCGTGCTCATCCGCCGTTCCTCGCCGTCAGCACGCCATCGCTGCCGTCGAGCACGGCGTCGATCAGGCGCCGCGTGTTCTCGACCGTCATGTGGACGCCGTCGTAGAAAGCGGAGGGCGAGCCACCGAAGGCGTCGAGCCCCGTCATGTCGAGGAACACGAAGTCGTACCGTTGCCGCAGGGACTCGAGCCAGGCGACGGCCTCGCGATGATGCTGCTCGTAGCCGACCGCCGCGAGCTTCGCGCGCAGGCGAGGGTGGATGGGGCTGAGGACGACGACGGGACGCACGCCCCAATCCCTCATGCTCGCGAGCGTCCGCTCGACGTACTCCTTCGCCAGCGGCGACAGCCCGTCAAGTCTCTCGCCGTGAGCCCTCGTGTAGATCCTCACCGAGGCGGGAAGCGCGTCCGCGAAGCTGAGACCCTTCTCCGCCCGGCGGTCGTGCGCGTCCCAGCGACGAAAGCCGTCGGCGGCGAACTCGGGCTTTGGCGTCTTGCGCCCGCCCTCGCCGCGCACCGCCGTGTCGCGTGTCCGGACTTCGTGACCCAGAGCCCGCAGCGAGTCGCGCAGCGTCGTCCACGAGAGCAGCCAGGCGACGTCCTCGGCCTTGCCTTTGAGCCGCGCCCCGGCCGGCAGGTAAGCGGCGAGCTCGCCGGTGGCGAGCAGGCGCGGGTCGACGGGATCGTTCACGAAGGCCTCGAGGTCGAGCAGCCAGAGATAGTCCTGACGGGCGCCGGACGCGCGTCCGTGGGCATAGCTCGCGATCGCGAAGGCGTCCGGCGCCTTGCCGTCTGAGACGGCGAAGTTGAACGCCGACCGGCCCGTGCGCCGACGGAGGTAGGCGGGCTCGAGCTTCATCGCCCGGGACGAGCCCAGCACCACGATCGCGGGTGGCCGGTCGAGGGCCTCGTACAGGTCGATCTTCTCGCCGCGATCGGTCCACACCGCGGGGGCGACGACGTTCGTGCCCAGCGTGGCATATGGGTCGACGACGGCGTTCACGGCGCCGACCGCGCAGACGAGCCCGACGGCGACGACGAGAGCGAGGGCGACGAAGCCCGCCGTCCCCCGGCGAGTCTCGTCCACGACGGCGACAGGATCCCGCTCGCGACGGTCGCTCACGCTTCGCCGTCCCTTGTCGTCGTGACGGTCACTCGAACGCCGCCGGAGCTTCCTTCACCACGGTGTCGAGTACCCGCCGCGCATTGCTCTTCTTCATGTGGAAGCCGTCATAGTAGGCGCGTGGGTCGCCGTGCACACTGGCGAGCTCGCTGAGGTCGAGGACGAGAAAGTCGTACTTCTTCTGCAGGCCGTGCAGGTACCTCAGCACCTCGCGATGGCGTTCGTCCCACCCGAGGTGTCGCACGGCGTCGAGGAGCGTGGGGTGTACGGGCGTGAAGACGACCACCGGTGTCGTACCGAGGCGGTCGAGCAGGTCGAGGTCCTTCGCGAAGTACGCCATCGAGCGCCGGTCGAGGGCCGGGGTCGTCGTGCGGTACCGCTCGGTGGCGCGGGCGATCGACCAGGCGAGCGCGCGATCAAGGGTGTAGCCGCCATCGGCGCGGACGTCGTAGCGGTTGCGCAGCACAAGGCCGTCAGGCCCGTACGTCGTGAGCGCGAGGTCGCGTCCGGCGGGCATGTCCGCCGCGGTCCGGGGGAGCTTCGCGCGCTCGGCGGCGATGAGCCTCTCGGGGAAGTAGCGCGAGAGGCGTCGGTCCTGGATGAGGCCCACCGAGAGGCCCTGGGCGCGAAACGCCTCTACGTGGATGAACCACACGACGTGGGGGCGGATCCCCGGACGGGTGGTACGGAGGTGGTTCAGGAAGGCCCAGACGTCTTCCGGTCGGCCGTTCTGCAGGGCGAGGTTGAAGCCGCGCAAGCCGGTGAGCCTCTCGAGGTGGGCAGGCTCGAAGCGCGTCGCCCGCGAGCCGCCGAAGATCAGGACCTGGGGCGACTGATCGAGCTTGTCCAGAAGGTCGGCCTTGACGGTACGGTCGTTGGGGACGACGAGGTCTCGCCTCGTGTCCTCCCCGTCTTGCGTGAGCGCGCCCGCGCGCCCCTCGTCGCCCTTCACGACGACGATCCACAGCCCCGCGACGAGGGTGGCGACAAGCGCGATGACGAGAGCGACGATGCGGCGTGGCGAGGGGCTGGGATCCGAGCTCATCATGTCCTGTGTTCCGCAGACCGCGACGGGCTTCCTGCCCGTGGCGGGCGAGTCATGGTATCACGGCGGCGTCCGGCCGCCGTGGTAGGCTGCCGAACAACGTGGCGGGCGACGAGACAGTCGAAGGGCGGCGCGGCGTCGTCGTCAGCGGGCGGTTCGCGGAGCTCGAGGACGCGCTCGTCGAGCGCGTCCTCGAGCTCCGCCGCGATCGCCCGCTGGCGCCGCTCGTGGTCGTCGTGGGATCGGGAGCGGTGCGCACGCGTATCGACGACTTGCTCGTGCGCCGTCTCGGCGCCGTCGCCAACGTGTCGGTGGTCACGCTCGCGCGGCTCGCCGCCGACGTCGTCGCCCGGCATCGGGGAGCGCCGCCTGCCGTGGCCGTCGGCCTGGTCCGCGAGCGCCTCGTACACGGAGTCGTCCAAGCCGCCTCGCGGACCGGCCTGCGGTATCTTGGCCGTGCCGCCGACCGGCCGCACTTCGCCGCGGCGCTGGCGGCGACGTTCGCCGACCTGCGCGAGGCGTGTGTCGACCCGGAGTCCGGCTGGGAGCGATATGCCGCCGAACCGGGTTCGACGGGCGGCAGGGCCAAGGGCGACGACCTCGGCGCGCTCTATGCGACCTATTGCCACCGCCTCGACGAGCTCGCGCTGCTCGACCGCGCCGGGGTGTATCTGGCCGCCGCCACGGCGCTCGGCGTGGTCGCCGAGACGGTCTTGTACGGCATGTACGATCTGAACGAGGCGCAGGAGCGCTTCGTGGCCGCATTGCTGGCCCGCGGCGCCGACCTTTTCGTGCCGCTCGCCGGCAACGGCGACGAGACGTTGGCGACGACCCTCGCCGCCGCGCGTCGCGCCCGGCTCGACGAGCGGCCGATGGCGACTCCCGACATCGGCGCCGACAGGCGCAGGGCCAGTCTCCTCGCCGGCTCTCTTGCGCACGATGTCACGCCGGCGGATCGCCTCGTCGGCGACGGATCGCTGTGTGTGGTGTCCGTCGCCGACGAACGCGCCGAGGCACGTGAGGCGGTGCGCGCCGTCCTCCGGGCCGCGCGTGATGGCGCCGCGCTCTGGGACTGCGCCGTCGTCGTCCCGCACGCCGACGAGACTGAGCGCCTGTCCGCCGCCCTGCTCGAGTCCGGGTTGCGCGTGGCCGCCCGGCGGCCCGACCGGTGCGCCGGCTCTCGCCTCGTGACGCGTCTTCTGGACGCGCTGGCGCCACCCGCCGGCGAGCCTCTGGCGCGGCGGGCCGTCGTCGAGCTGTTACGCGCCGCGCCGGTGCAGGCGACACTGCCGCCGCCGCGCACGGCGGCTTTCTGGCTCGACGAGGCGCGGCGGGCCGGCGTCGTCGGTGGTGCCGAGCAATGGCGTGACAGGATGAAGCGTCGCACGGCATACCTCGAGCGCCTGATCGGCGAGCTTCGCGATCACGGTGAAGACCCTGCCGTCTCGGGCGAGGACGACGTGGCCGCTCTCGACGAGGCGACTGTGCGCCTCGCCGCGAGCCGTTCTCTCGCGGCGGCTGTCGGGTCGCTGATCGAGGCCTGCGAGGCGCTGCCCGATCGCGGCCGCTGGAGCGCCTGGACGGGGGCGCTCACGGCTGTGATCGCGAGGGTGTTCGAAGACCCGACGGCGCGGGAGGCCGCCGACCTGATCGCTCTCCTCGACGGGCTCGACGTCCTCGGCGACGAGGTCGCGCTTACCGAGGTCGCCGCGGCGTTACGCGAGCACCTCGCCGGTGTCGCGGTCCAGACGGGCAGGGTCGGTCGCGACGGCGTCGCCGTGCTCACCCCTCTCGAGCTGCGCGGCCTGCGCTTCCACACGGTCGCGTTCTGCGGCCTCGCCGAGGGCGGGTTTCCTCTTCGCGGACGTCCCGATCCGATCCTCGGCGACGCTGCGCGCCGTCGTCTGAACGAGGCGCTGCACGTGCGTCTGCCGCTGGCCGAGACCCGCGATGCCGAGGCGCGGCTCCTCTTCGACTTCGTCTGCGAGGCCGCCCGCGAGCGCCTGGTACTGATCGTCCCACGCACCGAGGGCGCGACGGGGCGCCCGCGTCTTCCGTCGCGCATCCTTCTGAGCATGGCGTCGGCGCAAGCGGGCAGACCCGTCGGTCTCGACGACTTCATGGCGGGCCTGCCGCTGGCCGTCGTGTGGCGTCACGCCTCAGGCCTGCGGCCGCCCGTCGGCGACGAGGCGACCTGGGTCGACGCGAGAGAGCGTGATGTCGCCGTGCTGTCCTCTCTCGGCGCCGCGTGCGCGGGCGGGACCGGGCGCGCCTACCTCGACACCGTCCTCGGAGACGAGGCCGAGGCCGAGCGCAGGCTGGGCGCCTGGGAGGCCGGTCGCAGTCCCGTGCCCGGCGCGCGGGACGGGCTCCTCAGCGGCGACGCCCGCGCGGCGCTCGCCGCGCCGCGTCTCTTCGCCGCCGAGACGCATCCGACCCGTGTCGAACGTTATATCGCCTGCCCGTTCGCCTTTCTCCTCCGCGACGTGCTCGGCCTGGATGCGCCCGACGAACCAGGGGCGACCCTCGACATCGAGGCGCGTGAGTTCGGCACGCTGGTGCACGACATCCTCGAGAGGACGTTCACGGCGGTCATCGCCGACGACCTCTCGCTCGACGGCGCGCTCGCCGCTCTCGAGAGGGCGTGGGGCGCCGGGTGCGCCGTCGCGGAACGGCGCGGCGTGACCGGCGCCGCGCTCGCCTGGGAGGTCCGACGGCGGCTGCTTCTCGACGACCTTGGCGAGACGGTCCGACGCGACCCGGTGTTCAAGGCTGGCGAAGGTCGTCCGCTGGCCGTCGAGTGGCGGTTCGGCGAGCGGCATGGACGACCCGTCGAGATCCCGGTCGCCGCCGGCTTCACGGTGCGCTTCGCCGGCCGTCTCGACCGCGTCGACGAGGTGCCGGACGGGGTGCGCATCGTCGACTACAAGACCGGCGGCGGCGGCGCCGAAAAGGCACGCCTCAAGGCCGGGCTCAGCGTCCAGTTGCCCGTCTACCAGTCGGCGCTGCGTCAGACGGAGGGGCGCGACTGCCTCGACATCGTTTGTGGGTATCGCTTCGTGACCCGCAAAGGCGAGTTCGCGGAGCTCACGCTCGAGATCGACGAGAGGGCAGCCGCAGCGCGGCTGCGGGACGTCGTCGCCCGTGTTGCGGAGCTCGTGGATGAGGGGGTCTTCGCGCGCTCCACCGCGGGACGCTGTCAGTCGTGCGACATCGGATACGCCTGTGGCCTCACCGAGTGGGCCAAGGCGCGCAAGCGCCGGCACCCCGCCCTCGAGGCACTGGTCGGTCTGCAGAGTGGAGCCGTCGGGGAGGTGAGCGTCGACGGTGGCTCCTGAGGAACGACCGCCCGCGATCCGCCTCCCGGATCACGAGGCCCGCGTCCGGGTGACGCATGACCTCGGCACGACGTTCCTGCTCGAGGCCGGCGCCGGCACGGGCAAGACGAAGGTGCTCGTCGACCGTTACGTACGTTGTGTGCTCGATCCCGAGCACGGCGCCGGCGACGTTCGCCTGGTGGCGGCGATCACGTTCACCGAGAAGGCCGCCGGCGAGCTTCGGCAGCGCATCCGCGAGGAGTTCGAGCGGCGCGAATCGGCGGCGGCCCCGGGCTCCGCCGAGGCCGCCGCCGTGAGGCGCGCCCTCGAGGCCCTCGACGATGCTCCGATCAGCACGATCCACGGGTTCGCCGGTCGCCTCCTCCGCGAGTTTCCGGTCGAGGCCGGGGTGGACCCGGCGTTCGAGCAGATGGACGAGCTCGCCGCCGAGATCGAGCGTGGCCGCCTGTGGGAGGAGTGGCTCACCGTCCTGGCGGGCGGGGGAGAGGACGAGAAAGCCGCGAATGCCCGCGTGCGCCCGTGGCTGGCGCGGCTGCTGCGCGCCGGCGTCACGCTCGACGCGGTCCGCGAGCTCGCGATCGGGCGCAAGGGCATCTTCGCGGAGCGCTACGACATCGACCCCGTGGGCGACCCGCCTCCCGAGCCCGCTCTGGCGGCGGCGCTCGGTGCGCTCGCTGCGCCATTAGCGCGGCTCGACGAGTTCTGCGCCGCCGCCTGCACAGACCCGGGGGACAAGGGCCGTGCGGCCGCTGTCAAGCTGGTGGACGAGACGCGGCGGCTCCTCGACGAGCCGCCGCGTGACGTCGACCGGCTCGCGGCCGCGTTCTTTTCCCTGCCCGCGAGTGCGTCTGAAAGCGCTCCCGGTGGCGACAAGCGCAAGTGGGACGCCGGCATGGGCGGCAAGGACGAGCTGCGGGCGCGATACCGTGTCGTCGCCGATCTCGTGCTGGCGCAGCGCGAGGCCTACGCCACGTATCTGACCGGCCTTGCCGTCGCGGTCGCCGACGCCTTCTCGCGCTGGGCCGGCGCCGCCCAGGTCGCGAACGGCCGGCTCGACTTCACGGACCTGCTCGGCCGCTTGCGCGACCTGCTTGCCGGCGACCTCGCCGCGCGGCGCGCGCTGCAGGAACGCTTTCGCTTCATCCTCGTAGACGAGTTCCAGGACACCGATCCCCTGCAGGCCGAGATCGCCCTTTTTCTGTGCGAGCGTGAGCCCGTGGCGAAGGCCTGGCACGAGGTGACGCTCGCGCCCGGCAAGCTGTTCGTCGTCGGCGATCCCAAGCAGTCCATCTACCGTTTTCGTCGCGCCGACATCACGCTCTACGACCAGGTGAAGAGGATCATCGAACGCCAGCCGGGGGGTACGGGACGGCTCGAGCGCCTGACGCAGAACTTCCGCACGACTCCGGCCGCCGTGTCCTGGGTCAACACCGTCTTCGGGCCCGTCTTCGACCGGGACGCCGACGAAGGTCGTCAGCCGACGTATCAGCCGCTCACCGCCCATAGGTCCCCGGCTCCCGGGCCGCGTGTCGCCGTGCTGCTCGGCCGCACCTACGGCACACAGGCGGGCGAGGCGGACGCGGCGCGCACGGACGAAGCGCGGGCGCTCGCCGCCCTGCTTCGGCGGATCCGTGGCGAGGGAGGGGCCCCGTGGGTGGTCCAGGACCGGGAGGCCCCGCAAGGCGACGGCGCCGAACCCACACGAGAGCCACGCTGGGGCGACATCGCCCTTCTCTTGCGCACGACCACCGGCCTAGAGACCTACGAACAGGCGTTCCGTGCGGCGGGAGTGCCGTACCGCGTCGAGGGCGGCAAGACGTACTTCGATCGTCACGAGGTGGCCGACGCCCTCCTCTGCCTGCGCGCCGTCGACGACCCCAGCGACGGCCCTGCGCTCTACGGCGCCCTGCACTCCTGCTACTTCGGCCTCTCCGACGACGACCTCGTGCGCTTCTGGGTCGGCGACAGCGAACGCGGCGGTGCGCACGGCAGGTTCGATCTGTTCGCCGCGGGGCAACCCGCGGGGCACGAACCCGTTCTCGCGGCCATGGCTGTTTTGCGCGAGCTGCACGAGCGGCGCGGCGCGCTCGAGGCGCACGAGCTCGTGAGCGAGCTCGTGCGCCGCATGCACGCCGTCGAGTTCCTGGCCGCCACCGGTCCTGGCGGGGTGCAGGCGATCGCCAACGTCGAGAAGCTCGTCGAGCGGGCGAGAGCGTTCGCCGCCGCCGGCGGAGGCGGCCTCGGCGAGTTCCTCGCCTGGGCCGCCCAGGCCGGCGACGCCGCCGGCGAGCAGGAGTCGCAGGTCGACGACGACGGCGATGTGGTGCGCCTGCTCACCATCCACAAGGCCAA
>CAZTMO010000032.1:0-2396 GCA_964615105.1 uncultured Thermoleophilia bacterium | reverse complement strand
CCCGCCGGTGTGCTGCTGGCGCCGCTCGCCGGAGTGTTGCCGGCGCCCGAGGCTCAGGCGCCGGATCGAGACCGGCGAGAGGGCGAGCTGCTTGTGCTGGCGCCGCTCGCGTCTGGACGGAGCGACGGCGGTCCCGCGGGCACGGTCACGGACGACCCTCTGAAGGCGCGCGTCGCGTGGCTGGCGCGGCGCGAGTCACTGCTGGCAGAGGCGTCGCGGCCGGCGCCGGCGACGAGCCCGAGTCGCCTGGAGCAGCTCGACGAGGACGGGCGCGGCGAAGAGGCCGCGACGACTTTGGGCCGCTCCCGCGCTCTCGCACGTGGCGCTGCCGTGCACCGCGTCATGGAGCTCTGCGACCTCGCCGACGCGTCGAGCGTGCCCGCGCTCGCCGGCTCGGCGGTGCGCGAGCTGGGCTGGCCCGATCTCGAGAGCAGTGTCTCGGCGCTCGCCGGCGTCTGCTGGCGCTCGGCGCCGGTGCGCGCCGCCGCCGCCAGCCACGAGGTGCACCGCGAGCTGCCCGTCGGCGCCCTCGTCGACGGCGCCGTGGTGAGCGGCGCCGTTGACCTGCTCTACCGGGAGGGGGCGGAGTGGGTCGTGGTCGACTTCAAGACCGACGCCGACGCCGACGCCGACGCCGCCGTCCTGCGCGAGCGCTACACGCTGCAGGGCGCGGCCTACGCGCTCTGCGTCGAGGCCGCGACCGGCGGCGTCGTCCGCGAGGTCGTCTTCGTCGCCGCCGCGAGGGGCGGCGAGGCGGTCGCCGTTCCCGTCGGCGGCGGCCTCCGCGCGCTTGCGAGGCAGGCCGTCAGCGGCGCCGCTCACGAGGGTCGCGTCGTCGGCGACGACGTCCACGAAGACGCCCACACCTGAGCTTCGACAGGTCTCCTCGGCCGCCCGTCGCCGCACACGACCACAATCTCAAACGCGATCACAAGGGCGATCGAGCCGGCCTGCAACGACGGGGAGAGACCTCGCCCTCCGTGCTCATCCGACGCTCGGTCCGCTTCTTGAGCGAAGCGCTCCCTGAAGGCACAGCGCCATCGCGCAAGCCGGTCATGGCGGTCCTCCAACGGCGTCCGGCGCGGGGTCCGGCTCCCATGTCCGCGCACCACCGACACGGCCCGCGGTTCGGCTGCGTGTCAACCCGGTGAGGCCGTGATAGAGTCGTTTTCGGCGATGCATATTCGCTATGCACGCGTGCAATCCCCATGACGGAGGAGCGAAGATGATCAAGGTCGCTGTGTGGGGGGCCGGCATGATGGGCCAGGGGCTGCTTGGCTACATTCTCGACCGCCCCAAAGAGATCGGGCTCGCCGGCGTCATCGACATGGACCCGTCAAAGAAGGGGCGATCGGTCGGAGACCTGCTGGGACGCGCCTGTGACGTCGTTGTGACGGACGAACCCGCGGCCGTCCTTGCCGCCAAGCCTGACGTCGTCTGCGTGCTCACGGCGAGCAATCTGTCGGAGGTGGCCGCCCCGGTCGAGGCGGCGGTGAAGGCCGGCGCCGACGTGATCGGGATCGCCGAGACGCTTGCCTACCCCTGGGCGAGCGACCCGGGCTGGGCCGAGCGATACGACGCTCTGGCCAGGGAGCACGACGTGAGCATCCTCGGCACCGGCGTGAACCCCGGCTTCGTGCTGGATGCGCTCGTCGTGCTCTGGACGTCCGTCTGTCTGCGCGTCGACCGCATCGAGGCCTCGCGGGTCAACGATCTGTCGCCCTTCGGGCCCACGGTGATGAACAGCCAGGGCGTGGGGACCACGGTCGCCGAGTTCGAGAAGGGCGTCGCCGACGGCAGCATCGTGGGCCATATCGGCTTTCCCGAGAGCATCGGGCTGATTGCCCGTGCCCTCGGCTGGACGATCGACAGGATCGACGAGACCCGCGAGCCCATCGTGACCACGGTCGAGCGCGCCACGCCGCATGTCAAGGTCGCGCCCGGCGGCGTATGCGGCTGCCGCCACACGGCGAAGGCGTACGCGGGCGGCGAGCTCAGGATCGAGCTCGTCCATCCGCAGCAGATCCACCCGGGCCTCGAGGGACAGAGCACCGGCGACTACATCCGCATCTTCGGCGACCCCGATGTGAACATGCAGAACACGCCGGAGGTACCGGGCGGCAAGGGCACGTACGCGAGCGTGGGCAACTACATCCCGCTCATCGGCCCGGCCCGGTCCGGTCTGCTGACCGTCGTGGACATGCCGCTGCCGCGTTTCTGGCAGCCGGCGAGATGAACGTCAGGGACGCGACTGCGCGAAAGGGGTGATCGCGTTGAGCGATGCGGTACGCGCGCATCGGGGTGACTGGGTCGAGGTGGAGTGCAAGCTCCTCGACCCGGTCGACCGCAGCAAGAACCTGCCGCCGGAGACGGCGGACAAGCCGCTCATGATGTGG
>CAZTMO010000031.1:0-12063 GCA_964615105.1 uncultured Thermoleophilia bacterium | reverse complement strand
GCCCTGCCGCGTCGTCCCGGCCGGCCGCCCCGCGGCCCCGGTGTCCTTCGTACCTCCCGTCTCACTCTCGCCGAACCGCGCCGCGTCGCACCCGGGTGCCGCGCGGCCGCGTTCGTCTACCGATCCGCTTGCCGAGGGGAGGTGATCCAGTGAGAGCGGACGAGACCATCACAACGACACGCAAGGAGGGGGTGCACGTGAAGAGGGCTCTGTTCGTGTTCGCCGCCGTCCTGGCGATGTCGTTGCTCACGGCAGCCGGCGCGTACGCCTTCGACGGCGCCCGCGACGGCTATCAGCTCGTGTCGCAGTGCGGCATCTGCCACGACGTCGACACGCCGTTGCCGGGCACGCCGGTCGTGCTCCCCGAATGGGCCCAGACAGCTCACTCACATGTGGGCGACTACACGGCTTTCACGGCGAACCAGTACCCGATCAGCCGTGGGCCGAGTTGCGCCGGCTGCCACTCGAGCAACTACGACCCGCGCAAGGCCGTCGGCCTGGACAACGGGGCGTCGATCACGCGCTTCCCGGTCGTCAACACCGCCGGCGACGACGCCTTCTCCGAGCCGTACATCGGCTGCGCGACGTGTCATTTCAACACGACGACGGCGCACAGCGGGCCGTACGGCGAACTGGCGAACCCCGAGATCTGCGGCCAGTGTCACAACCGCTACGCCAGGAACCACACCAGCTACCAGCCGCCGCCCTCGACGCCCAGCGGTATCGTGCCGCCGGCGTTGAACCCTGAGTACACGGTCGGATACAACCCGTTCACGACGCCGTTGGCCGACGTGGTCCAGTCGTCGTCGCCGAGCACCCCGCTTTCGGGCGGCTGGTGGGCCGGTGGCCAGAGCAAGGCCGCTCACGGCGAGGGCGCGGTCCAGTACGCAGAGTGGGTGCAAGGGGGCCACAGCGAAGCTCTCGAGGGCCTCAAGGCGTTGCACCTTCCCGACTTCGTGGCCGCGGACTGCATGGAGTGCCACTCCGCCGACTACCGCATCATGAAGGCGGCCGGCAAGGACGTACCCCTTCAGTCGGAGGCTCAGTACGGCCTCACCTGCGTCGCCTGCCATTCGCCGCACGGCGGCGAGGAGACGCCGGCGACCTGGAACGAGGAGCGCAACGCGCAGCTCATCATGCCCCAGGACGAGCTCTGCATCAGTTGCCACAACGGCGAGCTCGAAAAGGGGCGGACGGCGTTCGCGCCGGGCGACGAGGTCTCCGGTCCGATCGACGAGGTCATGCGCGGGATCGGCGCCATCGGCGTGCCGCGCATGCCGAGCGTCCACAAGGACTCGTGCGTGGAGTGCCACATGGTCCCCACGGGCTACGAGTACAACGGCGTTCCGGGCACCTCGGCGAACCACCGCTTCAAGATCATCACACCCGAAGAAGCGGCCACCCAGACGACGAACACCGCCCTGGGTGTCAAGAGCATGCCGAACTCCTCGTGCAGCACCTGTCATGGGAGGAGCAGCGACCCACTGGCCACGTACCTGCAACGCACGCTCGACAGCCGTCAGGCGTACATCGAGGGGCAGATCGAGGCCATCTGGGGCGAGCTCGACGACGCCGCCGCCCGCCAGGGCCATGCCGACGTCGACGCCGCCCACACCGCGATCGCGGCGAAAGACCGGGCCGACTGGACGCCCAGCGAGCTCGCCTTCATGCAGGCGTTCACGAACGTCCGGATCGTCCAGGGCGACGGCAGCTCCGGCATCCACAACTGGGCTTACTCGAACGCCGTCGTCAACAAGGCGATGGAACAGGCCGCGTCCGTCAAAGCGGCAGTGGCCGAGGTGACGATCACGTCGCCCTTGGCCACCGGCTCGGCCGCCGGCCGGCTGACCTTCGGCCAGTCGACCACCATCGCGGGCGAGATCGTCCTGCCCGACGGCGCCGATACGACGACGCTCGTCGGCGGCCAGGTGAGACTGTGGTTCCAGCCCGCAGGTCAGACCGCCTTCCAGCCCGTCCAGCAGGTGTTCGTCAGCGGCGCGGCCTACGACGAATACGAGTTCAAGGTAGCGCCCGCGCGGAGCGGCCTCTACCGCGCCCAGTTCATCGGCAACGACACCTGGGACGCAGAGGTCTCCGCGACGAGCATCGGCCTGGACGTAGCCTACAGGGTCAAGTTGCAGCAGCCGGCGGCCAGCGTGAGGCTCAACGCCCGCGTCCGGTTCCAGGGCACGGTGGCGCCCGTCGACTTCCCCGCCGGCACCAAGGCCCGCATCCAGCGCCAGAGGGGCAACGGCGCCTGGAGGAACTGGGCGACGGTCAACGTCGGCGCGAGAGGGCAGTTCCTCGCCAACAAGACCATGAACGCGACCGGCAACTACCGCTTCCGTGTGGTCTTCCGTGCCGACGCCGACAACCTCCAGGGCACGAGCAACACGATCAAGATCGTCGTCAGACGCTAGGCGACCCGACGACGCGATACACGGTCCTGCCTGAAGGACCGAGATGAAGAAGAGGGCGGCCCCGCCCGGGGCCGCCCTCTTCGCGTCCTCGACGTCAACGATGGCCTGCGCCGTACAAGCCTGATAGGCTGCTCCCGACGGATCGCCGAGGCTGCTGCGCAGCGGTCTCCGTCCTTCCGAATCGGCTGCCGAAACAGCCAAGTTCTTGCCGAACCCTACACTCGCGGCCTTTCGGAAGGTAGAATGCCGCACGCGCGCCACGCGCGAACCTGGGGGACGCCGTCCCGCACCGCTGCCACCGGCCGAGGTGCGTCGGCGTCCGACACTCGGCAGCGGAAGAGGGTGATAGCCCAGCGATCCAGCGCCGGTGGACCGTGACGAAGCAGCTCGCCGCGCCCGATCCTGCAGCGGACAGGCGGAGCACAGGCGAGCGTCCAAGCCCGCGCGCCGGGTCGCCCGTGACGGCGGCCCAGGCACAAGCCCGACAAGGAGTGGACACAGAATGGCAGAGTGCGTCCCGAACCGTAAGCTGATCAAGGAGCTCACGGAAAAAGAGGAGAAGCTCCTCGAGAAGAACACGCCCAAGAGCTACGAGCTCTACCAGCGCGCCGTCAAGCACATGCCCATGGGCGTCGCTTCCACCTATCAGGCGCGTGATCCCTACCCGATCTACTTCACGCACGGCAAGGGTCCTCACATCTGGACGGTCGAGGGCCAGGAGATCGTCGACTTCCACAACGGCTTTGGCTGCATGGTGCAGGGACACGCCCATCCCGCCATCGTCGAGGCCATCCAGAAGCGCGCCCCGCTGGGCACCCAGTTCGCTCTGCCCACCGAGGACTCGATCATCATGGCCGAGAACCTCGCCGGCGCGTTCAAGCTGCCGCAGTGGCGCTTCGTCAACTCGGGTTCCGAGGCCACGATGGACGCCATCCGCGTCGCCAGGGCGTTCACCGGCCGTGAGCCCATCGTCAAGATGTTCGGCTCGTACCATGGCCACCACGACTACGTCATGGTGAGCATCGGCGCCCTCGACTACGGCAAGATCGGGCCGCGCGACGACTACGCGTCGCTCTCGTACGGCGCCGGCATCCCGCAGAGCTCGATCGACCTCACCGTCCCGGTACCGTTCAACGACCTCGAGAACATGACCAAGCGCATCGAGCGCATGGTCGCGGCGGGCAACCCGCCGGCCTGCGTCATCATGGAGCCCGCCATGATGAACCTCGGCGTCGTGCTGCCCGAGCCCGGTTTTCTCGAGGGTGTGCGCGCCCTCACCAAGAAGCACGGCATCGTCCTGATCTTCGACGAGGTCAAGACGGGCATCTGCACGGCCCGCGGCGGCGCGGTCGAGCGCTGGGGCGTCATCCCCGACATGATCACGCTGGGCAAGGCCCTCGCCGGCGGCACGCCTGCCGGCGCGATCGGGGGCAGCGAAGAGGTCATGGCGGTCGTCAATGACGGTACCGTCTTCCAGGTCGGCACCTACGCCGGCAACCCGCTCGGCATGGCCGCCGCCCGCGCCAGCTTCGAGACGGTGATGACCGACGACGCCTACAAGCATCTGAACCACCTGAACGACCGGATCATCGCCGGGTGCGACGCGATCTGCAAGAAGTACGACTTCCCCGGCTACACTGTCGGCATCTCCTCCAAGGGTTGCGTCAACTTCGCCCTCGACAAGATCACCGACTACGAGTCGTTCATCAAGACCCAGGACCACGAGCTCGTGGCGCTCGCCTGGCTCTACAACATCAACCGCGGCATCATCATCGCTCCCGGCCGCGAAGAGGAATGGACGCTCTCGATCACGCACACCGACGAGGACATCGACCGCTATATCGCGGCGTTCGAGGACCTCGTGCGCGACGTGACCGCCTGAGCGGGACGGCACCCGTGCGACCACGCGGCGCCGCCGCGGCGGTCGTGAACGAAGGGGCGGGCGGGCCTCCGGGCCCGCCCGCCCCTTCCCCGTGGGCGGACGTCGCGCGGACGTACGGGCACGGCCGTCGCGCGGGTCCGGACGGCACCTGGTGCCCGGCGCCGGCGGCCGCCCACGTTCACTGAGGCGTCAGCCTGCTCCAGTCGAGTCGACCGAAGGCGGGACCGTCCTCGTCGCCGGCGTCACCGGCGGCCGCGCCAGGCGCGTCGGCGGCGAGTTCCCCGCCCGCCAGGCCGTCGAGCAGCGTGCTCACCTCCGCCCACACGCTGTCGCGGTGCGCCTTGAGCTCCTCGTCGGCCTCGGCACGCGTCTGCTTCTCGGCCTTGACGAGCACGACGCCGGACTCGGCCAGCCTGCCGAGGATGCTGATCACGGTGATCTCCTCGAGGGTGGCCGCGGCGGTGATCTCGCGCACCGTACGGCGGTCGTCGACCTGCGCCAGCACGTACAGCTCATCGCGGCCCACGGTCATGGAGTGACGTGGCAGGCTCTCGTAGTCGCGATTCCGCACGAGGACCGTGTTGGCCTGCCCCAGGACCTCAACGGCGAGACAGTAGTCACCGCCAAGGGATGAGATGTCCATCAGCACCGCGTGCGTTTCGATCGTGATGTAGTCCACCGGCTTCGGGGCCTTGTCGGCCACGAACACGAAGGTGCCCGAAGTCTCGACCTTGACGGCCACCAGCGTGTTCGCGACCTGGCGCGAGAGGACCTCGCGCAAGTCGCTTTCGTGAAGCTGGCCGTTCTCGACGAGCAGCGTGCCGAGCGGCCGCGGTCCGCGCTCTTGGACCGCGAGGGCGTCGTTGAGCTGCGCCTCGTTGACCAGGGCGCGCTTGAGCAGTTGGCTGCCGAGCACGGTGTCGGTGAACACCCGCGTCGAGTCGCGGGTCTCGGCGATTCGGCCGCCGACGAAACGCACGTCGATCTGGCGATTAGGACACTCGATGTGCAGGGTCCCGGAGCGCCGCGCCTTGCCGAGCATCTGCAGGATCTCGACGACGCTGAAGGTGTCAAGTGTGCCCTGCATAAGTGCGCGAAGTGTATACTCGCCGGGCATGAACGTCGACCTCCACACGCACACCTATCCGGCGTCGACGTGCTCTCACATCTCGTATCGCGACTACATCGCGTGGTGCGTCGCGCAACAGGTCGAGGTCGTGGCCCTCACCAACCACGGCGACGTGAGCGACAACCGCAAACTCGAGGGAGCACTCGCGGCGGAGGGCGTCCTGCTCGTCCACGGTGTCGAGGTGTCGACCATGCTCGGCGACCTCGTCATCATTTCGCCCGACCTCGACTACTTGGCGACGTTCAAGGACGTGCAGGAGGCCCCCCAGGCGTCGGCGCTGCGGGACGATGCCGCCGTGATCTGGGTACACCCGGGTGCCGGTGGCGGGCGCAGCAGCTCGTCGTACTACCCCGGGCTCGAGCGACTTGCCGGACCGATCATCGACGCCGTCGAGGTCTACAACGGCTCGTGGCTCGAGGAACGTTACGTGCGTACGGCCGAGCGGATCGCCGACCAGCTCGGCCTGGCGCGCACGGGCGGCAGCGACGCCCACGAGCCGAACCAGCTCATGACCTGCTACACCGAGTTCCCTGAACCGATCCGCTCGACCGCCGACGTCGTCGACGGCCTCAAGCGCCGTGTGACGGTACCCCGTCGCGGCACAGCGGCCAAGCCGCGACGGCGGCGGTTCGGGCTCTTCTGAACCGCGGTCGGGAGGCGCCGTGACGACCATCACGCTGCAGACGCCGCGTCGCGTCGCGTTCGTCGACATCACGGCGCAGGTCGAAGGCGCCCTGCACGAGCTGGGGCTCGCCGACGGCGCCCTCGTGGTGTACGTGCCGCACACGACGGCCGGCGTGACGATCAACGAGAACGCCGACCCCTCGGTGCGCGCCGACCTCGAGTCGACCCTGCGGCGCCTCGTCCCCGACGACCTGCCCTACACGCACCTCGAAGGCAACGCCGACGCCCACGTCAAGGCGAGCCTCATGGGGGCGAGCGTCACGATCCCGGTCGCCGGCGGACGGCTCTGCCTGGGGACATGGCAGGGCGTGTACTTCGCCGAGTTCGACGGGCCGCGGCGGCGGAGGGTCCACGTCGTGGCCCTCCCGGGGACCGCGGCCTGAACGGCCGCCCCTGCAGCGCGCCCGACCGGAGCGGACGCCGACGTCGCGGCTCGCCGCGCCGGTCGCGTCTCAGCGCCCGAGCGTGCGCTCGATGTGGTGCTGGATCTGGTCGGTGCCCAGCATGCCGCCACCGTTCTTGAGCAGGAGCTGCTCGGCGGTGAACTTCTGCCCCAGCGCCCAGAGACGCTTCACGAACGCCCCCGCCTCGGGGTCGGTGAACCACTCCCAGCCGAAGCGGTCCTGCAGCATCATGCGCAGGGCACCCTCGAGCATCCACGCGCGCAGGTAGCTCGCGACGTACATACCCGCGTCGATGTCGGCGAGGTAGCTCTCGGCGGGGACGTCGATCATGAGCGCGTCGCCGAGGCGCCGGCGGTACACCCCGGAGAGACCGTCAAGCGCACCGTCGCAGACGTGGAACTCGGTCTCGTAGGCGAGCTTGGCCGCGTAGCGCCGCAGGTAGAACAGGTCGGAGACCGTGGCGAACCGCAGGTAGTCGTCGCAGGCAGTGAAGCCGAGGTGTCTTGCCAGCCAGCCACGGTTGAGCACGAGGTGATCGAAGAGGAAGGCGAACGCCTCGGTCACGGCGTTGTCGCCGAGGTGACGGTATTCGAACGGGTGGCCCGGGTCGACGTGGGCGAAGTGCTCGGTGTGGCCGCCCTCGTGCAGCAGCGCGCCGTAGTCGTCTTGTCCGCCGCGGGGATAGACGACAAGGTAGATCTCGTCAGGGACGCGGACGGGGGCGCAGAACGCGCGCGGCGTCTTGCCCTCTCGAACCTCGGTGTCGAGATGGACGTTCGCCTGCGCCTCGAGGTCGATGCCCATGTCGGCCAGCATGCGACGGAAGGTCGGGACCAGGGCGCCGGCGGTGAAGACGTCGTCGTACGATGGAGCACGCCAGAGGAACGGCAGGTCGGCGTAACGCAACTCCTTGAGCGCCAGCCCGAGGCGTTCTTTGGCCAGCCTGTCCATGGCGCGCTCGTAGAGACCGGCGGTGTCGTGCAGAAAAGCCTCGGCCTTGGCGCGCAGCGCCATGTAGTCGATGCCCCTGACCTCGCCGAAGAGAGCCAGGTAATGTTCGCGTCCCAGACCGCGGGCGAGTTCGTGACAGCGGCGCCACTGCTCGTCGAGCAACGGGTTGAGGTGCTCGGCGATCGCCGCAAGGCGCGCCTCCTCGATGCGTTGACGCCGGGCACGGTCCGGCTCGTTGGCCATCGCGACCGGCGCCGAACGCAGGCCGATCTCCTCGCCGTCGACGACGATGGTGGTCTGGTTCTCAGTGTTGGCGACCTCGTCGCCGAGGTGGCGCGTCTCGGCCCCCATGTATCCGTCGACGGTGAACGCCAGCAGATACGCGAGGCGCCGCTTGTCGTCGTCGCGCGCCTCGGCGTAGAGACGGTCGAGCTCGACGACCGCCGAGGCGGTGAAGAGACCGGGGAAGCGCTCGTAGATGGCGGCGAAGTCGCACACCGGCTTGTGTCCGGCGAAGTGGCGATAGGCCTCGTCGTCGAGGGCGTTGACGAAGCTCTCGGCGTCGCGCCGGTACTGTTCGAGGTCGAGGGGCATCGACTGAGTCTCCTTGCTCGCTGCCGTCGGCGCCGCTGCGGCGCTCAGGGCACTGTAGCAGAGGGTCCGTGCCGGAGAGGGCGCCGCGCGTCGCCGAACGGGTTGACGATCATGGTCGCGGTTCGCGGCGTCAGGCGAAGGCGTCTACACTGCGACCGTGCCTCCGCGACCCGGCAACATCCTCGACCTGCGCATCGACACCCTGGCCTACGGTGGGCAGGGTCTTGCCCGCGACGACGACTTCGTCGTCTTCGTGCGCGGTGCGGTGCCCGGCGACCGGGTGAAGGCGCAGGTGTCGCGCCGCAGACAGCGGCATGCCGAGGCACGGCTCCTCGAGATCGTCGAGCCGTCGCCGGCGCGTGTGTCCGCCCCGTGCGGCCACGCCGGCGAGTGCGGCGGCTGCGAGTGGCAGACCCTCGCCTACGCGACGCAACTCGAGTTCAAGCAGCGCCAGGTCGTCGAGTCGCTCGAGCACGTCGGCGGCCTGCGCGACTTCGCCGTCGAACCCATCGCCGGAATGGACGATCCCTGGCGCTACCGCAACAAGATGGAGTTCTCGTTCGCGCAGACGGACGCCGGCCTCGCGCTCGGTCTCCATCGCCGGGGATCGTGGCGCGAGATCGTCGAGACGACTGGTTGCCGCCTCGCGTCGGCGCGCATGAACGGCGCCCGGCAGGCGGTCGCCGACGCGTGCCGGGCGCTCGGCCTGCGCGCCTACGATCGTGGGGCGGGCCGCCGGGAGGAGCCGCGGGGTCTGCTCCGCCACCTCGTCGTGCGCGAGACGACCTGCGGCGACCTCGCGCTCAACCTCTTCGTCACGGAGCGCTTCCCCGAAGAGCGCGAGCTGGCAACGCACGTCGTCGCGGCGTGCGGAGCCACCGCGTTCGGCGTGACCGTGAACGCATCGCGAGCCGACGCCGCTGTCGGCGACGGCCCCCACATGCTGGCCGGCGAGCCGTCCGTCACCGAGCAGCTCGCCGGCGTCGAGCTCGCCGTCCCGCTCACCGCCTTCCTCCAGACCAACACCGCCATGTGCGAGGTGCTGTACGCGACCGCCCTGCGCTTCGCCGCGGCGGACCCGTCACGCGAGGCCCACGACCTTTACTGCGGCATCGGCTCGCTGTCGCTGCCGCTGGCGCGCGCCGCCGCTCACGTCCACGGCATCGAGATACAGGAGGCGGCGATCGTCGCGGCGCGCGAGAACGCGCGTCGGAACGGGATCGCCAACGTCGACTTTCTCACCGGCGACGTGCGGCGCCTGCTCAAGGAGACGCTCGCTTCCCCCGGCCCGCCGCCGGCCCCCGCGGTCGTGCTCGTCGACCCACCTCGCGCCGGCATGGCGCGCAAGGCACTGCAACGAGCGGCGGCGCTCGCCGCCGACCGCTTCGTCTACGTGTCGTGCAACCCTGCGACGCTGGCCGGCAACGGCGCCGAGCTTCACGAACTCGGCTACCGCCTCGTCAGGGTGGCGCCGGTCGACATGTTCCCGCAGACGCACCACGTCGAGACGGTGGCGCTGTTCGTGCGCGAGGAATGACGACGCCCGCAGGGCGGCGCCGGTCGGAGCGGCGGCGGTCGGGGCGGCGGCGGTCGGGGCGGCGCCGGGGCGAGACGCACGGTCGGCCCGAGCGCTTCGTGAGCATCGACGGCTGAGGTACGCGAGTGCGCCGCTCACGTCGCCGGCGGGCCTGCGCTCCTCAACCGCCACAGCCGGTCGGCGTTCACGCCGAGGAACGCGACCGACAACAGCGGCAGCGCCGGCAGGGCCTCCCACCAGAGCGCGGCCACGATGGTGAGGACGAACGAGACCACCATCGCCACCGCGCTCACCGCGGTGCGCAGGCCGAAGCGCCGCGCCGCCGTCAGATACAGGCTGAAGAACACGACGTCGCTGATGCCGAGTGCCGTGTAGCCTTCTGAGGTCGCGTAGCCGATCCAGGCGAGCGCGACGGTGAAGTAGCCTACGACCTGCGGCCCCTCCTCGAGAAGTCGGCGTGTCGGGCCCCCGTACACGCTGAGCACGTCGACCACGGCGGACACCGCGGCGACGAGGGCCACCCAGCTCACCCGCTCGAGGTTCTCGGCCACCCACAGGCCCAGCGCCGCGGCGCCCACCACCTTGGCGACGTTCGCGAGCGGCAGAAGCTCCACCCAGGTGAGCGCCGCGCCCAGCGGCAGGGCGACAGCGGCGACGAGGAGGACACGGTGGCCGAGTCGGCGCAAGGGGTGGAGCGCGGCGACAAGCCAGGCGATGACGCCGAGGGTGACCGCCGCCGACACGACGATGTCGGCGCGCAAGGAGAAGGGCGGCGGCGACCCGCCGAGCGCGCCCACGGCGACGAGGACGACGGCGGCCGCCGCGGCCGGACCGAACGGGCGCATCGCGATCAGTACGGCGGGATCGTGTCGTACCACTCGCCGAGACGGCGGAAGGCGCGCCAGAAGTCCGCCTTGAGACGCTCCTCGTCGAGGGAAGCGTCGATGTCGGGCGTGACGAGCGCGTCGGTGCCCGGCGTGAACTCCGTGATCTCACCGGGAGCGTGGTCGAGCGTGCGCGACAGCGGGATCCTGGCCGCGTTCAGGGCGGCCACGGCCGCCTCCCCCATGACGACGATGATCTTGGGCTCGACGATGGTCAGCTCTCGACGCAGGTGGTCGAGGCAGCGGCCCTCGGCCTCGGCCTCACGCACGTCGCCGCACTTGACGACGTTCGTGCCGTAGAGCTGGAGCGGGTCGATCTTGAGCCGCTGACAGCTCTTCATGAGCGCGGTGCCGGCGCGGCCGAAGAAGGCGACCCCTTCGTGACACTCGCTCGGCCGCGCCTGGTACTTGAGCAGGAAGATGTCGGCCAGCGGATGTCCCGAGCCGATGACCGGCATGGTGCGGGCGTGGGCGCACTTGCGGCAGCGAAGGACCTCTCCGGTCAGCTCGTTGATCTCGGAGATCGCCCGCGTGAGGTACTTGTCGTAGATCTCGTTCGCTTGTGCCACCCGCGACCTCTGCTCGAAAGGGACGCCTGAGGACTTCGCCGGACGGGTGCGCATTCCTCGCCTCGGCACGCTCACCGCAGGGCCGGGGCCAGACGCGCAGGCGGTCGCGCCTGCCCCTCTCGTCCCTACTGTCCGCCGCGCCTGCGCGACCTGGCCGATTGGTTGTCGAGACCAGTCTGCACGAGCTTGAGCGACTGCAGGTACAGGTAGCTTCTGGGTCGGCGCACGATGCGGCTCTCGGCGAGGGCGGCGACGAAGTCCGGAGCGCCCGTGAAGTCGTCGATGCCGGTGAGCGCGGTGCCGAGGCTGGCGAGGACGTGGGCGTCGCTGCCCGCCGCTGCGGGGATCCGGTACCGGCGGGCGAAGCGCTCCGCCTGTTCGTTGAACCCCGGAAAGGCGAGCCGTGAGTTGAACACCTCGAGGACGTCGATGTCGGCGACGTTGGCGCGCAGGAGCGCCGCGCTCGGCACGGTGTGGAGCCGGTCGAACGGGTGCGGCACGTAGACGATGCCGCCCTGCTCCTTGATCGCGGCGATGGTCTCGGCGAAGCTCATGCCCGGTGGGACGGTCTCCTCGAGGAAGAGGCCGACGACCTCTCCCTCGGCCGACTTGACCTCCTCCCCCACGATGACGCGGACGCCGTAACGATCGGCGAGCTCGCGCGCCTCGAGGCCGCCGGCGACCGTGTCGTGGTCGGTGATCGCGACGACGTCGAGACCGACCTCGCGGGCCCGCTCGAGGATGTCGGCCGTAGGCGAGACGCAGTCCTTGCTGTGCTGCGAGTGGATGTGGAAGTCGGCGAAGAGCTCGCGCTGCTGGCGGCGGCGGCGGGCGGCGGGATGCCGCCGCCGCCGCGCGACCTCGTCGTAAAGCCGTTCGTGCTCGTCGACGACGAGCGGCCAATCGTAGCGCCCCGCCGTGCGCGCACCCGCCGCCGCGAGTCGCGCGCGCGTCTCGGGCTCACGCACGAGGATGCGCAGCGCGGCGGCGAGGGCGCGAGGGTCGCGCG
>CAZTMO010000030.1:8659-12163 GCA_964615105.1 uncultured Thermoleophilia bacterium | reverse complement strand
GCGCCTTCAGGCCCGACGTCGTCCTCCACACCGCCGCCTACACCGACGTCGACGGTGCCGAGGCCGACGAGGCGACGGCCGTCGCCGTCAACGTCGACGGTACGCGCAACGTCGTCCGGGCGGTCCGCGGCACGCACACGCACGTCGTGTTCTTCTCGACCGACTACGTCTTCGACGGCGCCAAGGGCCGGCCGTACGTCGAGACCGACGCCCCGGCGCCGCTCAACGTCTACGGGCACACCAAGCTGGCCGGAGAAGAGGTCGTCCTCGGTTGGGTGCACGGCATGGTCATCCGCACCTCGTGGCTCTTCTCCCCGGCCGGGCACAACTTCGTGACGTCGATCCTCGCCGCAGGGCGTGAGAAAGCCGGAACAGGCGAGCCGCTGCGCGTCGTCGACGACCAGGTCGGCTCGCCGACGTACGCCGGGCACCTCGCCGCGGCCGTGGACGAAGCCCTGCGCCGCGGCGTGAGCCCCGGCCTGTATCACCTGGCCGGCAGCGGCTACTGTTCGTGGTTCGAGCTCGCGCGCGAGATCGTCGCCGTCGCCGGCCTGCGCGTCGAGGTCGAGCCGATCACGTCGGCCGAGCTCGGCCGGTCGGCGAAGCGGCCGGCGTTCTCGGCCCTCGCCAGCGAGCGGCCGATCCCGCGCCTGCCGCACTGGGCCGACGGCGTGCGCGAGGCGGTCGACCATCTGACGGCGCTCGGATAGGCTCGACACGACGATGCGGCGCACGGGCGCCGCGGGCGAGGAGGAGCAGCGTGCGCATCGTGGTCACCGGCGGCGCGGGGTTCATCGGCTCCAACTTCGTCCGCTTTCTCCTGCGCGCCCACGACGACGTCGAGGTCGTCAACCTCGACAAGCTCACGTACGCCGGCAATCTCGAGAACCTGCGCGACGTCGAGGCCGACCCGCGCTACCGCTTCGTGCGCGGCGACATCTGCGACGACGGCGTGGTACGCGCCACGCTCGCCGGCGCCGACGCCGTCGTCAACTTCGCCGCCGAGACCCACGTGGACCGCTCGATCAGCGGCCCGCAGGACTTCATCCGCACCGACGTGCTCGGCACGCACACCCTCCTTGAGGCGGTCCGCGCGCTCGACGTCGGCCGTTACCTGCAGATCTCGACCGACGAGGTCTACGGGTCGGTCGCCGAGGGCTCGTTCACCGAGGACTCCGTCCTCGATCCCTCGAGCCCGTATTCGGCCAGCAAGGCCGGCGCCGACCTCCTCGTCCTTGCATACCACCGCACCTTCGGCACGCCCGTCCTGATCACGCGCAGCTCGAACAACTACGGGCCCTGCCAGTACCCCGAGAAGATCGTCCCGCTGTTCATCTCGAACGCCCTCGACGGCGAGCCGCTCCCGGTCTACGGCGACGGGCGCAACGTGCGTGACTGGCTCTACGTCGAGGACAACTGCGCGGCTATCGACCTGGTGCTCCGCAAAGGCGAGCCAGGCGGTGTCTACAACGTCGGTGGCGGCAACGAGATCGAGAACCTCGACCTGACCCGCCGTATCCTCGCCCTGCTCGGCAAAGACGAAGGCCTTGTCCGCTACGTCGCCGACCGCCCCGGCCACGACCGGCGCTACGCGGTCGACTGCGCCAAGCTGCGCGCCCTCGGTTGGGCGCCCCGGACCTCCTTCGAGGACGGCCTGGCCGCCACAGTCGCGTGGTACCGCGACCACCGCGCCTGGTGGGAGCCGATCAAGACGGGGGAGTTCCGCCGCTACTACGAGGAGCAGTACAAGGGCCTGGCGTAGGCTGATGAAGGCACGACTCCCGAGCGGGCGCCACGCACACGCGCCCGCCTGAGCCGCCGGCGGCGAGCGCTCAGCGGATGTTCCAGACCGGCGTGCCCACCGGCACGCGCGGGTACAGCCACGTGATCTGCGCGTTGGTGAGGCGCGCGCAGCCGTGGCTGAACGCGCGCGGGAACCTCTTGATCAACCCCGGCTGGTTCGTGCCGTGGATCCCGATGGCGCCGTAGTAGGCGAGCAGGTACGGACCCATGACGTTGCCGGGGTTCGGCTGCTTCGCGTAGATCTTGAAGTGACCGAGCGGCGTCGGCGTCGACGGCTTGCCCAACACGCAGGGCCACTTCTTGATCAGGCGACCGTGCTCGTAGTAGTAGAGCCTGAACTCCGAGTGGTCGATGACGATGTAGTGCGGGTACGCGAGCGGGATGCCGTGCGGGTTCGGGTTGTTGACGACGACGCGCCGGGACGTCGTGATCGCCACCGCGTGCTCCGCGTCGGCGGCCATGCGCACACGAAAGTACTTGAAGCCCGGGCTTGTCGGCTTGAAGGGCGTCGCGAAGGTCGAATCGTCCTCGAGCGTGACCGTGGCGAAGTCCTGCCAGACCCCCGAGATCTTGCGCTCGACCGTCACCTGAGCGCCGGGATGCGCCGGGGCGACGCGGCCGCGGAGCGACACCGCGTCGCCGCGCCAGAGCGACTTCGGGAACCTCGTCGTGATCCGCGGCCGCACCCGAACCTCGAGCTCGTCCGAGGCCGGAGCGTGCGAGGCGTCGCCGGCGTACGCGACGCGATACGTGGTGTTGACCGCGGGGGTGGCCGTCGACACAAAGCCTCCCGTGGCGCCCGTGATCAGAGACTCGACGGGCACGAAGTCCGTCTCGCCGACGCGGCGCCGGCTCACGGCCACCGCCGTGCCGGCCGGCGCCGGCGCGCCGCCCAACGTCAACACGCCGCGCAGCTCGGTGTCCGAGCCGTACACGACGACCGGGGGTACGGCGCGCAGCGTCACCGCGCTGGAGAGCACGAGCGCGGTCGACGCGTCGAAGTCGGCCACGAGACCGACGGCGTTCCTCACCTGGACGTACACGGTCCGCAGCCCCAGGCCCGGTGTCAGGGTCCACGGCAGCTCGGCGTGGACGTCGGTGCCGTACGCGGGCAGGCCGGGCAACGCAGCCCACGGGCCCCACGCCAGCCCGTCGTTGCTGAGCCGCGCATCGGTGACGTCCGACTCCGGGTCACCGACGTCGAGCGTCACGGTCACGTCGACCGAGGTCACGTACGCGGGCAGCGATACCGTGCCGTGAGGCGGCGTGACGTCGGCCGCCCGCGCGGTACCCGGCGCGGCGCAGGCGACGAGCAGGACGAGCGCAAGGACGACGACCGCGACGCCCGGCCGCGCGCGACGCGCGAACGGACAGCGGACGCGCAGACGGCGCGCGGCCACGCAGCACGCGGACGCGCTGCGCCGACTCAGGTCGCCACCGCGAACGCCGGGATCGCGACGACGCGGCACTCTGTGAACGGGCTGGCTCACGTCGGCTCCATCTTGCCACAGGTCGTGCGGGCGCATCGACGTTCGGGAGCACGGGGTCAGTCCTGGGCGCTCCGGCGACGCGTACGGGCGGACGCCGCTGCGAGCCGGCGGCGTCGCGAACCGGTGACGCCGCGAGCCTATGGCGATGAGGGCGTCCGCCCGCGCCGCCACGCCGCACCCGCCATGGCGCAGAGGCTCACTGCGTCACGAG
>CAZTMO010000030.1:0-8559 GCA_964615105.1 uncultured Thermoleophilia bacterium | reverse complement strand
CGCCCGCGCCGCCACGCCGCACCCGCCATGGCGCAGAGGCTCACTGCGTCACGAGCTGCGCCTTGGTGAGGACGCGGCGACCCCAGGCGAAGTAGGTGCGCCAGTAAGTCGACTGGTTCAGCGACGCGATCGTCACGCCGTCGCTCGAGCCGGTCGAGTGGATGAACCAGCCGCGGCCCATGTAGATGCCGGCGTGGTAGATCGACCCGACCGGCGAGTCGGGGCCCTTCGGTCCCCAGAACATGATGTCGCCCGGCTTGAGCTTGGCACGCGAGATCCGCGGTCTCGCGCTGCGCGCCATGTCACTTGCGCCGCGCTCGTTGACACTGATCGGGTACTTGAAGTGGATCTTCAGGACCCACCACACGAACCCCGAGCAATCGAAGCCCCCGGACTCCTGGTAGCCGTAGGGCGAGTCCTTGGTCGGGTACTCGCCGCAGAAGACGTACGGGTAACCGATGTACTTCATGGCGAACTCGAGGACCTGACGTTGACGCTTGCTCAGTGGCGGGAGCGTGACGTTCTTGTACGCGGCAAGGCCGTCGACCTCCCACTCGCTCAGCGTCAGCGCCTCGCGCAGCATGTAGGCGACCTCGGCGCGGTCGATCGCCTGGCCGGGCAGGACCTCCTGCTCCTCGTCGCCGTAGGGGTGGTTGAAGCGCAGCAGCAGGAAGCGTGAGGCGACGACGTACGGGAGCCGCGCCGGGACCTTGGGCTTCCAGCCCGCCGTCGGCTCCCACGTGCCCGGGCGCAGCGCCTTGAGCATGCCCCAGTCGTCGTCCGAGTGGATCAGCTTCACCATGCGCACCACCGCCGCTTCGGCCTTCGACGCCGTGACGGTCGCGTCGGGGTGAAAGCCGTCGCCCGAGGCGGCCATGAGGCCGAGAGAGACGGCGATCTGGATCTCCCAGTAATCGGGGTCGACGCCGGGGACCACGTCGGGGATATCGCGCGGGGTGACCGTGTCGTCCTGGTGACCGCTGGCGATCACGAGAGCGCGCGCGAGCTGCCGCCGGGTGATCTTGCGCTCGGGCCTGAACTTGCCGCCGTAGTCGTCGAGCACCTTGCGCCCGAGCGGCCCGACATTGGTGATCCAGTCGATCGCGCTCCGCGCCCAGTAGCCGCTGGAGACGTCCTTGTAGGTGCGGGCGCTCGCGGGGCTCGCCGCCATGGCGAGCCAGACGAGCGCCGCCGCCACGAACAGGAGCAGAAAGCCCCCCGCACGTCGCGCGGCGGCCGGAGATGGGAGGTATGTGACGCGCACCCTGTCCATGGTCACCTCTGTTGTATCGGCCGAACCTGCCGTCGCTTGAGCGCGGGCCGTTGCCCGCCGGTGCATGCCGGCCGCCCGCGACTGCGGCGGCCAAGGCCGCGATCACGTTCCCGAGACGTTGTCTGTCTTGGCGACCGCTCAGGTGCAGGACTTGCCTGCCGATAGCAGAAGGAGACAAGACAGCGACCCGGCGTTTGCCGCGCCGGGGGCTGCCGCGTAGTATCGGCGGCGGCCCATCACGGTCGCACCGCCTCACAGCCATGGACCCCTCCGGACACGATCCCCAGACGAGCAGCCGCTTCGCCGGGCGCCGCCGCCTGCGGCGCGGCGCCGCGTCCCTCGTCCTGCTCGCGACGGCCCTCGTCCTCGTCGTCGCCCTCGCCACGCCGGCGCCGGCCGCTACATCCACCAACATCACCATGGTCGGCCGCGGCTGGGGGCACGGCATCGGCATGAGTCAGTGGGGCGCCTACGGCTACGCCAAGAACGGGTGGACCTACAAACAGATCCTCAAGCACTACTACTCCGGCATCACCCTGGGCAAGGTCGAGAACAAGGCGCTGCGCGTGCGCCTGCGCGGCGGCGTGTCGACCGTCAAGATCACCTGCGCCAACGCGTTCCGCGCCGCCACGACGGGCGTGAAGCTCGACATCCCCGGGGGCACGACCGCGACCGTGACGTGGACGAGCGGCAAGTACAAGGTCACGGCCGGATCGCTCGTGCGGACGTTCAACGCTCCGGTCACGTTCACACCGCTGTCGGGCCAGCTCAAGACCCTGACCCCCGACGACCTGGGCAAGACGGGGAAGTATCGCGGCGTGATCCGCGTCCTGCACACGTCGTCGGGCTTCACGATCGTCAACAAGCTGCCCATGGAGAGCTACCTGCGCGGCGTGGTGCCCTACGAGATGTCGTCGTCGTGGCCGGTCGAGGCGCTCAAGGCGCAGGCTTGCGCGGCGCGCGCGTACGCCGAACGCTCGCGCGCTCCCGGCGAGGCGTTCGACGTGTACTGCACGACGCGCGACCAGGTCTACGGCGGCGCCCGCGCCGAGGCGGCGACGACGAACAACGCCGTCAAGGGCACCGCCGGCGTGGTGCCGAAGTACGGCGGCGCCGTCATCACCGCCTTCTACTTCTCCACGTCCGGGGGCCACACCGAGAACATCGAGAACGTGTGGCAGACCGCGCCGATCCCCTACCTCAAGGGCGTCGACGACCCGTACGACACCTACTCGCCGCTGCACCTCTGGCCCGAAAACCCGATCGTTCACGCCGACACCTGGTTCAAGGACAAGCTCGGCGCGCACAGCGCCGGGAACCCGACCGGCGTGAAGGGGGCGCTGCGCGCCGTGTACGTGGTGAAACGGGGTGTGTCGCCGCGCGTCGTCAAGGCAGCGCTCGTGGGGACGGGTGGCGTCACCTTCGTCTCCGGCGCCTCACTGCGGTCCAAGCTCGGCCTGAGGGACACGTGGGTCGAGTTCACAGGCCTGTCGATGACGGCCGATGCGACCACCGTGACCCACGGGGTCGGCACCAGCCTGCACGGGCGCATCTACCCGGCACTCAAGGACGGGGCGACCGTGTCGCTCAAGTACTCACGTGTCGGCGGATCCGGGACGGTGACGGTGAAGACGACGCGCCACACCCAGGACCTCGGCGGCGGGTCCAAGGCGACGTACTCGGCGTACTCGTTCAACGCGAAGCCGAAGGTGACGACGACGTACTACTACGCCTCGGGCGCGGCGCGCTCGCCCAAGGTCACGCTCAAGGTCCGTCCGGCCGTGAGCATGACGGCGAGCGCCACCACAGCCGCCGTCGGCGAGACGATCACGTTCACCGGATCGACCACGCCGCTCCTGCCGGACGCCACCGTGTGGCTCCAGGCCAGGAGCGGCGACACGTGGAAGGACGTGGTCAGCGCCACCTTCGCCGCCGACGGCGCCTGCTCGTTCGAGTGGCCCGCCGTGGCCGGCGTGACCGCGGCACGCTTCCGCGTGCCGCCCACCGCCGGCCTCGTCCTCGGCTACAGCGCCCCGGTGGCGCTCACCATCACCGAGTAGCACCGCCTCATCCTTCCCGGACCCCCCCTTGCGCACCGGCGACGGCACGGGAGCCCGCACCCGAAGACTCCAGCGAGCGACCGATCCGCTAGCATGACGACGATACGCGGGGCGACGAGGAGGACATCGTGAGCGAACGCGCGGACGTCGCAGTCGTGGGCGGTGGCGTGATCGGGGCCTGCGTGGCGGCCGCGCTGGCGGAGCGGGGCGCGGCGGTGACGCTGCTCGAGCGCGAGCCCGAGGTCTGTCCTCCGGAGAGCGCCGTCTACGCCAACTGCGGTCTCCTCGTCCCCAGCGAGGTCGAGCCGCTCGCCCACCCCGGCGCCCTGGGCCAGGGACTGCGCTGGATGCTCGACGGGACGAGTCCCTTCTACGTCAAGCCGCGCGCCGATCTCGACCTCGTCCGTTGGCTGTGGCTGTTCCGCGGCGCCTGCGCGGCGGAGGTGGCGACGGCGCACGCCCCGCTGCTCTTCGAGCTCAGCCAGGCGAGCGCCGCGCTCCACGGCGAGCTCGCCGCCGAGGGCGGCGGAGGCTGGCACTTCCGCCGCAACGGCTGGCTCGCCGTGTACGAGACCACGGCGGGGATGGACGAGGCGGCCGCGGAGGCGGCCGAACTCCGATCGCTGGGCGTGGCGAGCGAGATCCTCACGGCCGCCGAGGTGCGCGAACGCGTGCCGCGGGTCGTCGCCGGCAGTGTGACCGGCGGCGTGCTGACGCCGGCCGACGGCCACATGGACCCCGCCGCCTTCACGCGCGCCATGGTCGCCCGCGCGGAGCGCGCTGGAGCGGGTGTCGTGACCGGCGCCGAGGCCTACGGTTTCGCCGTCGGCGCCGGCGGCGACGTGACCGCCGTGCGCACGACGCGCGGCGACTTCACCGCCGAACAGGTCGTGGTGGCCGCCGGCGCCTGGAGCGGCCCCTTGGCGCGTGAGCTCGGGCTCCGCCTGCCGCTGGAGCCGGCCAAGGGCTACAGCATCGACATCGAGACGCCGACCGGTCTCGCGGACATCCCCCTCTGCGTGGGTGAGCCGCACGTGGTGCTCACGCCCCTCGGCGACACGCTCCGGCTGGGGAGCACCCTCGAGCTCTCGGGCTGGGACATGCGCCTCCGCCCGCGGCGCCTCATGCATCTGCGCCGCGCCGCTGCCCGCGTGCTCGGCGTGCCCGAGAATACGCCGGCGCGCCGGGTCTGGCGCGGCCCCCGTCCGCTGACGCCCGACGGACTGCCGTACATCGGGCGCGGCTCGCCGCGGCCCAACGTCGTCTTCGCCACCGGCCACTGCATGCTGGGTCTCTCCCTCGGGCCCGTGACCGGCAAGCTGGTCGCCGAGATCTGCGCCGGCGAGGCCCCGTCACACGACCTGACGCTGCTGCGCGCCGACAGGTTCCAGGCACGGGAGCGGAGGGGGATGCCCATCCTCTCGCGACGGGCGCGGGCGAGCTGAGGTCAGGGGCGCTGCCGTCCTCGCGTGAGAACCGTAGCCGGCCCGACGTCCGGCCGCGGTCGTCCACGCATCTCAGGCCAGGATGGCCTCGTACGCGGCGCGCCAGTCGGAGAGGTCGGCGAAGACGTAGTCCGGCGCGTGCCGCTCCAGCTCCTCGACGGCATGCCTTCCCGTAGCGACGGCGATGGCCTTGACGCCCAGCGCCGCGCCGCAGTCGATGTCGGCCGGCGTGTCGCCGATCACGGCGATCTCTTTGCCGACGAACCGCCGGCCGGTGAGCTCTTCGGCGCGGCGCACGGCGACCGCCGGCAGGTCCGGACGCGAGGCCGAGTCGGAGCCGTAGGCGCCGACCTTGAAGAGCTGGGCCACTCCGGTCGGCGCAAGCTTGGCGGCGGCGCCCTCGGCGACGTTCCCCGTCAACAGGCCGAGCACGACGCGACGGTCGGCTGCCAACGCGGTGACGAGCTCGCGGACTCCCGGCAGGACCTCGATGTGGTCCTCGACGACCCCCTCGCGCACGAGAGCGACGTAACGGCGCAGGCAGTCGTCGACGCCGGCCGCCGCGGCGTCGGGCGCGACCCCCCAGCGCATCGCGAGGTCGCGCACGATCGCCGGGTCTGTACGCCCGTGAAAGGTGTAACCGTCAAGGGCGCCCGTCACGCCGAACGTCTCCTCGATGGCGGCGAAGATCGCGCGTCCTCCGGCGCCGTGGGCGTCGATCAGCGTACAGTCGATGTCGAAGAGGGCGAGGCGCTGCATGGCCGGCCCTCAGCCTCGCAACAGCAACAGCGGCACGGCGGTGTTGTGGCGCACGTGCTCCGCCGTGCTGCCGAGCACGAGGCGCTTCGCCCAGCCGTGTCCGTGCGTCGCCATGGCGATGAGGTCGGCGCCGAGCTCCTCGGCCTGCCGGACTATCACCTCTCCCGGCTCACCGGGAACGACGCGCGTCTCGACCTCGACGCCGCGGGCGCGGAGGGCTTCGGCCGCGCGCCCGATATCCTCTTCGGCGTCGTCCATCTCGCAGGCGCGCTCGTCGCGGGTGTGGAAGTGGGCGACGCGCAGCAGGACGACCTGCGCCCCGCACAGTGGCGCCAGCTTCGCGATGTGCTCCAGGACCGGCGCGTCCGTCTCGCTGCCCTCGACCGGGACGAGGATCCGCTCGTAGAGCCCCATGCGTCAGCCTCCCGTCGCCGTGGTGTAGAGGAGGAACACGTTCAGGCCGATGATGAACGCCGCGACGACCACGCCGCCGACGGTCGTGATGGTACCCGTGCGGTCGTTTCCCATCACACGCCGGCGTCTGCTGAGCCAGAGCAGCGGGATGATCGTGAACGGCAACTGCAGGCTGAGGACGACCTGGCTCAGGATCAGCGCCTTGTACGCGTCGAGGCCCACCGCGATCATCACCACGGCCGGCAGCGTCAGCACGACGAGCCCGAAGCGGTACGTCCGCGTCCGCGGGTCCTCGGGACGCCCCAGATAGCCGGTGACGATGTTCGCCTCGGCGAGCGACGCGGTCACCGAGGAAGAGAGCCCGGCCGCCAGCAGGGCGATGCCGAAGAGCAGCTTGGCGAGCGACCCGACCAGCGGCTCGAGGGTCTCCGACGCCTGAGCGATGCTGTCGACCTTGATCCCGCCCGAGTAGAAGACCGCGGCGGCGACGATGATCATCGCCGAGTTGACGAGCCAGCCCATCCCCATGGAGAGCGTGGTGTCGGCGAGCTCGTAGCGCATGAGCCGCGCCCGCCGGTCGGGGTCCACGTCCCAGTCGCGCGACTGGATGACGTTGGAGTGCAGGTAGAGGTTGTGCGGCATGACGATGGCGCCGAGCATGCCGAGCGCGACCAGAATGCTCGCGCCGTCGACGCGCGGGACGACCCAGGCGGGCGCCGCGGCCGCCCAGTCGGGACGCACGAGGAAGAGCTCGACGATGTAGCAGCCGGCGATCACCGCCAGGAACATGAGGACGAGGCGTTCGAGACGATGGTACTGCTGGCCCAGGATGGCGAGATACACGAGGGCCAACGTGAGCACCGCCCCGGCCCAGAGCGGGAGCCCGAAGAGAAGGTTGAACCCGAGCGCGGCGCCGAGATATTCGGCGAGCGCGGTGGCGACACAGGCGACGGCGATGGTGACGCCCAGCAGCCAGACCACCGGCCGCGGGAAGTGCTCGCGGACGTTCACGGCCAGCGACCGGCCGGTGACGATACCGAGCTTCGCCGCCAGGTGCTGCAAGAAGATCAGCATCAGCGTGCTGGCCGAGACGACCCACAACAGCTTGTAGCCGAACTCCGACCCGCCGGCGATGTTCGTCGCCCAGTTGCCCGGGTCGATGAACCCGATGGTCACCACGAAGCCGGGGCCCAGATACCGCAGCAGCTCGCGCGAGAACAGGTCGCGGAGCGCGCCGCCCGGGGGAGGGGCGGGGGGCGATGTCGCGGCGGGCTGGCCCTTGCGGTCTGACGTCATGGTCCCCTTGAATCCGATCAGGTGTGCCGGGTGCAACTGTACCGCAGGGACTCGCAGCAGAGACACACCCCCGACGCGAGCGCCACACGCCGCGGCACCCGGAATCGCGAGCTGATGCGAGCGCCACACGCCGCGGCGCCTCGGACCGCGGGCTGATGCGAGCGCCACACGCCGCGGCGTCTCGGACCGCGGGCGCGGTGGTAACATATGAACGTCTGTTCAGATGTTCAGAGGAGATGGACATGGCCACGGGACGCGCCCCGGACAGGATCTGTGGCGGACACGAGGGCGGCGACCTCGAGCGCTGCGACGTGGTCGTGGTGGACGCGCGGCGCGTGCGCGCGGTGCGCGAGCGGTTGGTGACGGCCGCCACGGCGGAGCGGATGGCGGCCGTCTTCAAGGTGCTCGCCGACCCGAGCCGCTGCCGCCTCGTCGCGACCCTCATCGAGGCCGGCGAGCTGTGCGTCTGCGACCTCGCCGCCGCGGTCAGCCTGAGCGAGTCGAGCGTCTCGCACCACTTGCGCATCCTGCGCGCGCACAGCCTCGTCCGCGCGCGCCGCGACGGACGCCGGGTCTTCTACCGCCCCGACGACACGCACATACAGCGGCTCCTCGAGATCACGCGCGAGCACGTCGAGCACACGCCCGGCGGCGCCGACACGCCGCACGGTCGCCCGGGCTCGTCCCTCGCAAGGCGCCGGGCACCGCTCGCGAGGGAGCGCTCGTGACCGAACGTTCCGTCGACCTGGCGCTCGTTCTGCCCCGCGAGAGCGAGTGCGCAGGGTGCGTCGGCGAACTGGGGCGCGAGTTGCTGCGGCTCGCCGGTGTCGAAGCCGTCGAGCCGGACCTCGCCCGCGGCCTGATGCGCATCGTGCACGACGAGCGACTCCTGACCGGCGACGACGTCGTCCGGCTCGCGCGCCGTATTGGCCGGGCGACGCACTGCGAAGACCACTGCCCGCTCGCCGTGCACGACCACGACCCTCTCGACCTCGAGACACTCGAGACGCCGTCGCGGGAACGTCGGCTTCTCCACGTCACAGGCATGGATTGCGCCGACTGCGCCCTGAAGCTCCAGTCCGCCCTGCGCAAGGAAGACGGCGTGGAGCAGGCCGACGTGAACTTCGGCGCCGCGACGCTGTCGGTCGTGATCGACCCGTCCGTCACCGGTCTCGATCGCGTCTTCCGCGCGGTGAAGCGCATGGGCTACGACACAGTGGAGCGGCGCGCGGCGACCGAGGCGACGGACGGCGGCAGGACGGGGGACAGCGAGGTGACGACCGGCGGGCCGGCGGCGACCGGCAGGACCGGC
>CAZTMO010000029.1:10878-12287 GCA_964615105.1 uncultured Thermoleophilia bacterium | reverse complement strand
TCCTCGCGCACGGCGTCCGCCGCCGGCTCAAGACGCCCGTCCCGCGGCGACGAGGTCAAGCGGCCGAGGGCGTAGGCGCCCGATGCGGCGAACAACGCCAGCGCGCTCACGGTCCAGAACGCGGCCGTCCATCCCGCGGCGGCCGCGACCCAGGCGATGAGCGCGCCGCCCACGAGGCTGGCGACGCCTTTGGAGCTGTACAAGAGGCCCTGGTTGCCGGCGGTGTGCCGGGCGCCGTAGCGGTCGCCGACCAAGGCGGGCAGGAGGGCGTAGGCCTCTCCCCACGTGAAGAGCACCATGGGAGCGACGAAGAGGGCCGCGGCGGCGCTGCCGCCGAGGACGGGCAGCAGGAAGAGGGCGACGCCGTGGATGGTGAAGGCGACGACCATGGTCCGGCATCTCCCGTGCCTGTCGGACACCCAACCCCACACCACCCGCCCGAGCCCGTTCGCGGCCTGTTGCAGGACGAGCGAGGTCACGATCAGGGCAGAGCCGACGGCGTTCGCGTCGGCGAACGCCTTGTAGTTCGCGATCATGGTCAGCCCGCCGGTCCCGATGGCCGCGAAGACGGCGTAGATGAGCCAGAACTCGGGCAGGCGGATCAGTCGCCGGGGGCCGGGCTCGCGCTGGCTCCCGCGACGCGGCGCCGCCTTTCTCTCGAGGGCGAGGTCCGCCTGCGGCGGATAGCGGAGCGCCAGCCCAGTGACCAGCAGCCCGACGCCCAGGACAGCGCCCAGCGCGACGAGAGCCGTCCGATGTCCCGAGCCCTCGATCAACCTCGATACCAGGGGGAAGAAGGGCACCGTCCCGACACCGTAGCCGGCGATGGCAACGCCCAGGGCCAGCCCTCTGCGCCGCGCATACCATCTCAGGGCGACGCTCATGTTCGCGCCGTAGATCGCGCCCGCACCCACTCCCACGACGCCGTATGCCGCGTAGAGCGTCGTCAGGCTCCAAGCGAACCCCAGGCCACCCCAACCGAGCCCGACCAGTAGCGCCGCGACCGAGTACACGCCGGCAGGGCCGTAGCGATCGAGCAGGGCTCCGACCGGAAGCTGCACGAAGGTCTGGGCGCAGATGAAGACCGTGAACCCCAATTGTACGGAGGACAGCGTCCACCCGCCGGCCTCGCTCAGCGGCCCCGCGAACAGCGTCCACGTGTACTGCAGCGGTGCCACCAGGCACATGCCGAGCACCACCCATGCCAGTTGCGACCGTGGACGTGGTGTCAGTCGCGATCTCGGACGTCCAACCATTCGCAACGACTCGTTTCAGCGGAGGAGCGGGGACGCCGACTCAGCCCCGCCGCGACGGGCAGCGCAAGCTCCCTCGGTCGAGTGGCTCCTCGGCTTGCGTACCGACAGTGGGTTCCACGGCGTGTGCGACGACAGTGCGCTCCTCTGCTTGCG
>CAZTMO010000029.1:6255-10778 GCA_964615105.1 uncultured Thermoleophilia bacterium | reverse complement strand
GACGACAGTGCGCTCCTCTGCTTGCGCGACGACAGTGTGTTCCTCTGCTTGCGAAACGACAGTGTGAGCATAATGCGTCCGGTCATGACGGAGAGCAGCTTCGAGCAGGGAGGAATGCGACCGGCATGCGGCGCGAATCCCGGTGACGAGAGCGGTCCGTTCGTGTCGGTACTCCTGCGCTCGGCCGTACCGCTCAGCACAATCCGGCCCGGTCGGCGGTGACCGTCACCGTCGTCGGCTGGTTGCTGTGCCTTGCGGCCGGCTTCGCCCTGCAGGCACGGTCGCACGATCCCGGGCGGCTGTCGCGCGTCTTCTTCCTCGTCACGTATTGGGGCACCGAACCGCTCGTCGTCTTCTTCGCCTACACGACGATCCGCTTCGACGCAGGCCTGTTCGCTGCCATGGCCCTGGTCGTCGCGTCATCCTGGACGGTGCTGGGGCTGGCCGTGCTGTGGGCGCGCGCGCTCGCCGATGCGCCGGGCACGCGCGCGAGCCTGATCCTGGCGGCGGCGCTGGGCAACCCCGCCGTCGTCGGGTATCCGCTGGCCGTACTCGTCTTCGGACCCGAGGGCCTCGCCTTGGCCGTCCTCTACTCGCAGTTCGCCTTTCTGATCCCCTCGCTCCCCGTCTCCACTGGGATCGCGCGTCACTTCGCCGGGCCTAAAAGCCGGGTCTCCGCCGACCCCGGGCTCCGCAAGCTGGTGCGGAGCTGGGCCCTGAACCCGCCGGTGGCCGCAGCCGTGGTGGCCGTCGCCCTGCGCCTTGCCGGCGTCGACGCGAACGCCGTGGCGGCGCCGATCGGACCGGTCGTGGGCGTGTTCATCGGCCTGTTCGGCTTTCTGCAGATCGGCCTGGCGACGCCCATGCACCGGGTCGCCCACGGCCTCGTCGTCCTGGCTCGCGTCGGCACGGCACTCCTCTTCCGGTTCGCGGTCGCGCCGCTCACCCTGCTCGTGGCTGGCCGGCTGACGGGCGTGCCCATCCCCGGCGTCTTCCTGCTGCTCGCCGCCTGCCCCGTCGCCTTTCACACCATGGTGCTGGCGCGCGTCTACCACCTCGACGCGCCGTTGCAGCGACTGCTGATCGCCGTGTCGACGCCGACGATGGTCGGCGCCGTGCTGCTCTGGCACGCCGTGGGCTGAGGGGCAGGCGTCGACGGTGAGAAGAAGAGGCGCGACGCGGCGCGCTCAGGACCCGTAGTCGAGCGCCGCGCCGCGTTCGGCAGACCTCACGAGGCGGGCGTAGACGCTCAGATAGCCGCCCGCCGCCTTCGGCGCCGGCGGCTCCCACTCGCGGAGACGGCGCCCCAACTCGTCCTCGTCCACGCCCAGGTCGATCGTCCCGGCGGGCACGTCGATCGCGATCGGGTCGCCGTCACGGACCACGGCGAGAGGGCCGCGCTCGGCGGCCTCGGGCACGACCTGCGTCACGGCGCAGCCTCGGTTCGTGCCCGAGATGCGACCGTCGGTGACGAACGCCACGCGGTCGTGCAGGCCGCGCGCGGCCAGTTGCCAGAGGAAGCGCTGCAGCAAGCGCATGCCTGGGTCGCCTTTTGGGCCCACGAGCCGCACCACGACGACGTCGCCCGGGACCAGTTGCCCGGAGGCCAAAGCGTCGCACGCCTTGTCCTCGGTGGCGAAGACGCGCGCCGGTCCGCGGTGCCGCGCCATCGCCGCCGGCACCGCGGACGCCTTCACCAGCGCGCCGCCCGGAGCCAACGACCCGCGCAAGAAGCGCAGGCCGCCCTCCGGCGAGATCGGGTCGTCGAGCGACCGGATGACGCTCCGGTCGCGGACCATGGCGGTCTTGAGATTCTCGCCCAGCGACTCGCCCGTCACCGTGAGCGCGCCAGTGTCGAGCAACGGTTCCAGCTCCTTCATGACCGCCTGCACGCCGCCGGCCTCGTCGAGGTCAGCCATGTAGCGCGACCCCGAGGGCGCCAGGTCGCAGATCAGCGGCGTCCCGGCGCTGAGGCGGTCGAAGGTCTCCGGCGTGAGGTCGATCCCCAGCTCGGCCGCGACCGCCTGTAGGTGGAGCACGCCGTTGGTCGAGCCTCCCAGAGCCATGAGCATGCGCACCGCGTTCTCAAAGGCGGCTGGGGTGAGGATGCGCGCGGCCGTCACGCCGCGCCGGCGCAGCTCGACGACCTGCCGCCCGGCGGCGAAGGCGATGCGCAGCAGGCGCGAGTCGCTCCCCGGCGTCGCCGCCGTGCCCGGCAGCGACAGCCCCAGCGCCTCGGTGAGCGCGGCCATCGTGTTGGCGGTGCCCATCACCGGACAGGCGCCGCCGCCGGCGCACCCCCGGTCCGCGATCTCGGCGAACTCGCGCGCGTCGATGCGTCCCTCCTCGCGCTCGACGAGGTGCCCTGCCGCGACCTGCAGGGGGTCGACCGGGGCGCCGCGCCAGCGGTTGAGCGTCATGTAACCACCGGTCACGACCACCGTCGGCAGGTCGAGGCGGGCGGCGGCCATCAGGTGCCCCGGGATCACGTCGTCGCAGACCGGCACCAATACCAGCGCGTCGAAGAGATTGGCCGCCGCCATCGTCTCGATGTAGGCCGCCATCAGGTCCCTGACCGGAAGAAGGTAGCGATCGTCGCCGGCCATGCTCGTGCACAAGGCGCTGATGACGACTTCCCTGGGGGTCCCTCCCGCTGCCCATACGCCGGCCTTGACCGCCTGCGTCACCCTGTCGAGGTACACCGAGGCGGGGTTGACCTCGCCCCACGTGCCGACCACGCCGACCGAGACGCGGTCGAGCGCGTCATCACCGAAGCCGACCCCGCGCAGCATCTCGCGACGCTCGACACGCGCGTACTCGGGCAGATCCGCGTCTCTCATGAATCCCACTGCACGCCTCCTCACCCGGCCGTCCGGTCGATCTGCACTCTATACGGAAAGAACGTGGCGAAGCACGGTCGCGCGGCGACCGTCCCAGCCTCACGATCGGGCGTCGAGGTCCGACCAGGTAGCCGGGTGCGAGGAAGGCGGGAACGGCGACGGGCGGGCGGGCCCTGTGGCCCGCCCGCCCGTCGCCTCACGTCCGCCCGGCGCCCGCCGGGCGCGTCATCTGCTCAGAAGGGCGCCGCTCAGGCGGCGTCACCCGCCGGAGGCTCCTCCGCCGGGGGCTCCTCCGCCGGCGGCGTGTAGCTCGTCCAGGGGTCGACCTTCTCGCTGCCCCAGCCGCAACAACTGAAGCCTTCACCCTTGGCCATCTTGTATCCGATCACGATGCCGGCTCCGACGAGCAGCGCGAGTGTGATGAACAGGAGCTTCTTCATGTAGGCCCTCCTCCGGGGTATGCCACGCGCATCGTACCCTATCCGAATAGGGACAAGCACAGCCGCCGCGACAAGCCCGACCCGGACCGCTGCCGGCTTTGGCCGCGGCGTGGGCGACGTAGTAGGCTGCCGCCGCCATGTGGGTCGTCGTCCATGTCTGCACCGGACTCGCCATCGCCGCCCTGGTCAAGGAGCCGCTGTGGCTGGTCGGCGTCCTCGCCCTCGCCGCGCACGTCCCGCTCGACATCGTCCCCCACTGGGACTACACGGTGTCGAAGCACCCCATCGTCTGGGGTTGGTTCGACTTCGTCGCGGGCTGCGCCACACTGCTCGCGTGCCTGGCCCCGCTCGGCATGCCGTGGTATCTGGTGCTCATGGGCCCGCTCTCCGCGGCGCCCGACTTCGACGTGCTCGTCGCCGCCGTGCGCGGCGGCCGGGCACGTCAGTGGTTCCCGAGCCACTGGGACAGCTTCCCGCACGGCAAGGCTCGGCCGGTGCCCGGGGTCGCCGTCCAGCTCGCGGTCGTCGCCCTGTGCGCCGCCGCGATCCTCAGCGGCCGGCCGTACTGACTGCCCCGCAGCCGGCCGTGCTGACGTCTCGCGGTCCGGGCCCCGCCGCCTCCGCCGACTCCTCAGGCCCCGCCGCCTCCGCCGCCTCCCCGGGCCGCGGCGCCTCCGCCGACTCCCCGGGCCGCGCAACGTTGTGGCCGCGACCCCGAGGGTGTTGACTGACGGTAAGGGGAGTGAGCCCGGACGCGTGGCAGCCCAGGCACGGCGAAGGAGGGCCGATGGCCGAGGACATCGTGATCAAGCACATCCCGGCGCAGCTCGCGCTGGTGGTGTCGAAGCGCGTCAAGATGGACGAGGTCGCGCAGGGCATGGGCGAGGCGTTCGAGACGCTCATGCGACACGCAGGGGCGACCGGGACGCAGCTCGCCGGGCCGCCCTTCTCGCTCTATCCCGAGATGCCGGGTGAGGAGTTCACCTTTCTCGTCGGCATGCCGGTCGCGCCCGGAGCCGTCGCCGGCGACGACGTGGCCCTCGAGGAGCTGCCCGCCGTCGAGGCGGCGACCCTGCTGTACAAGGGGCCCTACGACGGCATGGAACCGTCGTGGCGCCGCCTCATGGAGTGGACTGCCACGGGCGGACGGCACCCCGGCGGGCCCCTGCGGGAGATCTACCTGAGCGACCCCGACACGGTCGCGCCGGAGGACCTGCTCACCGAGCTCGTGGTCCCGCTCGCC
>CAZTMO010000029.1:0-6155 GCA_964615105.1 uncultured Thermoleophilia bacterium | reverse complement strand
CTCGCCCGGCTCAGCGCAGCAACTCCCTGACGAGCTCCTCGGCGAACACGGCCTGGAACGTCAGGTCCTTCACGTGGATGCGCTCGTCGTGGTTGTGGAACAGGTCGCTCGTGATGCTGACGTCCTCCTCGATGTACGGGCCGAAGCCGTAGGCCACGATGTCGGGGAAGGCGGCGCGGAACCAGTTCGAGTCGGTGAAGCCGACGCAGTGCAGCGACACCATCTTCGACCCGGGGACGCAGCGCTCCATCACGCGGTCGATCGCCTCGCTGAGCGGGCTCGGGTCGGCCGACGCGTTGCCCCTCACGCTGCCCACGAACTCGAGCTCCCACGGCACCTCGACCCCGGCGAGCGCGCGCCCGACCTCGGCGCGGACCTCGTCCTCGCCGCGGCCGGCGAGCGTGCGGCAGTCGACGGTGACCTCGACCTTCTCGGGGAAGACGTTGATCGCCGCGGAGCTCGAGTGGACGATGGTCGGCGAGAACGTGATGCCGTAGTGCGGCTCGAGCAGACGCGCCGTCTTGTCGTCCATCTCGTGCAGCTCGCGCAGCGCGGCGCGTGCCGTCCCCGGTTCGAGCAGCCGCTCGCACAGGTCGGCGTCGGCGACCGACATGCGCACGAAGTCCGCCGGAAGGTGCTCCATGTGGACGTCGGCCTGGTGCTCGTGCAGCGCCTGGACGACCTGCGCCGCTGCGACCACCGCGTTGCCCTTGTAGAGCGGGACCGAGGCGTGCCCAGCCGCGCCGTGGACCGTGATGCGGAACTGCGCCGTGCCCTTCTCCCCCGTGTTGAGCTCGTAGATGCGCTCGCCGCAGATGATCTGGAAATCGCCACCGCCTTCGTTCAGGAGGTAGTCGCTCCGCACCAGGTCGGGGCGGTTCCGGACCAGCCAGCGGGCGCCGCAGTCGGTGCCCTCTTCCTCGTCGGCGGTGGCGCAGTAGACCACCGTGCCGGCGAAGTCGCGGCCGGCCGCCGCCAGTCTGCCGACCGCCACGGCGTGCGCCGCGACGAGGTTCTTGACGTCGCCGGCGCCGCGACCCCACACGTGGTCGTCCTTGACGACGCCAGCGAACGGCGGGACGCTCCACGAGGCGGGCTCGGCGGGCACGACGTCCATGTGGGCGAGCAGCAGCAACGTCGGCCCCGGGCGCCGGCCCTCGAGGCGCAGGACGAAGTTCTTGCGGCGCTCGGGCTCGCCCACGAGCTGCCCCTCGAGCCCGCGCGCCTTGAACCAGCGGTCCAGGAGGAGCGCTGCCTGCGTCTCGTCGCCCGGCGGGTTCGAGGTGTCGGTGCGAATGAGATCTACGAGCAGGTCGACGACCTCCTTCTGGACCTCGGCCACCACTTTCGCGTCAACGCCCGCGATGTCCACATCGACCTCCTCCGTCACCATTCGCCGGACCTGCCCCCGGCGATGATATCGCCCGGCCACGTGGCGCGCCGCGAGTTCCGGCGCCGCGCGGCGATGCGGTACACTGTGCTCCCGCGCGGAGAAGTGGCCGAGTGGCTGAAGGCAACCGCCTGCTAAGCGGTTAAGGGGTGACAAGCTCCTTCCCGGGTTCGAATCCCGGCTTCTCCGCCAGCCTCCGGCTTCGCCCTCCGCCTCACCGTCAACGCGCGGCTCCGGCACAGGCATCGGACGCGGCGCGCACCGCCTCCGCGCGTCGTCGCGCGCCGCGTTTTGAGCGCATCCGGGGAGCGCGGTATACTGCGTCTCCCCAGTGCGCCTGTAGCTCAGTTGGATCAGAGCGTCGGTCTACGGAACCGAAGGCCGCAGGTTCGAGTCCTGCCAGGCGCACCAGCCCCGTCTACGCGGCGACCACGCGTTGCCAGGCAGACGAGAACGTCTGGGCAGCCTCGCCGAGATCGCCCAGCACCTCCGCCCGCTCCATGTCGGCCTCGGTCGGGATGATCATGTCGATCATCGGGTTGCCGGCCTTCACCGTGTCCATGGCCTCTTGGCTGGTGGGCAGGTAGCCGATCCAGTCCGCGTTCTCGGCGGCGATGTCGGGCCGCAGGAGGTAGTCCATGAAGAGATGGGCGCCGTACCTGCTGTTGCCACCCTTGGGGATCACGACGGTGTCGGCCCAGGTCGAGAAGCCCTCCTCGGGCAGCACGTAGCGCATCTTCTTCTCGCTGCCCTCGCCCATGGCGTAGTAGGCGAGCACGACTTCGCCATTCCAGCAGTGGGTGATCGGGGCCTTGCCGCTGACGATCTCACGGTACGAGTTGGTGATGATGTACTTGTTGACGAGCGGCTTCTGCTCGATCGCCTTGTCGGCCGCGGCGTTGAGCTCGTCCTCGTTCGTCGAGTTGTACGAGTAGCCGAGCACCTTGAGCGCGGCGCCGAGGGTCTCGCGTTCGTCGAACATCATGTCGATCTTGCCCTTGTACTTGGGGTCCCAGAGATCGATCCACTTCGTGATCGGGTCGTCGAGGATGTCGGTGCGCATGCAGTACCCGGCACAGCCCCACATGTAAGGCACCGTGTAGTGCTGGCCGTCCGTACCGGGATCGTACACAGGGTTCTGGAACGTCGGCAGCGTGTGCTTGGTGTTGGGAAGATAGGCGAAGTCGAGGGGCTCGAGCAGACCGCTCTTGATGAGCACGCTGGCCATGTAGCCGCTCGGTATTGCGCAGTCGTAGCCGGTCGCCCCCGCCTTGAGCTTGGCGAGCATGGCTTCGTTGTTGTCGTAGAAGGCGACCTTGACTGTGATGCCGGTCTCTTGCTTGAAGCTCTTGAGCACCGACGGCGCGACGTAGTCGGCCCAGTTGAACAGGACGATCTCCTCCGGCACGGTCTCGTCCATCGGCGGCAGGGTGGCGCCCGTGGCGGCTTGCTCGCCCCCGGCACCTCCGCACGCCGACAGCAGGGCGCCCGCAGCAGTGGCCGAGAGCCCCAGGACGAGCGCCCGCGCGACGAAGTCGCGCCGGGTGAGCCGCCCGGTCCGCAGATCGTCTGCCAGGTCGATGATCGTGTCGTCGCGACTCATGGCGCCTCTCTCTGTAGGATCTGCCGCAACGGCGGATGACGCCTCGCGGCCCGCGCGGGCGAACGCCGGGACGGGCGGCGCCCTCCTGTCCATCATAGGACAGGAGGGCGCCGCCCGTCTGCCTCTCGAGGCACGCGAGACTCGTTCCGGACACAGGCCTCCCGGCCGTCTCTCTGCCGGGCGTTTGCCTTCCGGGAGCGTCGCTTCGCCGACCGGCCGCGAGCGCCGCGATGAGGAGGCAAGGCGCGGCGAAGCGTCGGCGACGCGGCGGCCGAGCGTCAGCGACGCGCCAGGAGGAACAGGTAGAGCAACTGGAGCAGAGCCGCGAGCGCCCCGGCGACGTAGGTCATGGCGGCCGCGGTCAGGGTCTTGCTGACGCCTTCCTGCTCGGGGCCGCTGGCGAGACCCAGCGTCGCGACCTGTTCCTTCGCCCGGCTCGAGGCGTTGAACTCGACGGGCAGGGTCACGATCTGGAACAGCACGGCGAACAGGTACAGAAGCACGGCGATCCACAGGAAGGTCGCGTTGTACCCGCCGGCGGTCTGGAAGAGGAACCCGCCGATCAGGAAGAACATCCACGCCTGCGACGAGAACGCCGCCACCGGCCAGATCGCCGTGCGTGCGCGCATCGGCGCGTACGCTTTGGCGTGCTGGATCGCGTGCCCGACCTCGTGCGCCGCCACCGCGGTGGCGGCGATGCTGCGCCCCGCGAACACCGGCTGCGACAGGTTGACGGTGCGCTTCCGCGGGTCGTAGTGGTCAGACAGCGGCCCGGCTTTCGACTGCAGCACCTGCACGTCGCTCAAGCCGTTGCTGTCGAGGATCTGACGCGCCACGTCGGCACCGCTGAGGCCGCTCCCGACGGCGATCTTCGAGTTGCGCGCGAAGGTGTTCTTGAGCCACCCCTGAACGATCATGCCGAGCACCATCGGGATGATGAAGAACACAAGCCAGTAGCCGCCCATCGTCGTCTGCTCACACCCTTCGCTCGTTCGTCGGCGCGGTCGTCGCGCCCCGGAAGCAGCCCCGTGAGGCTGCCGCCCAGTGTATTCCCAACCGCGGGCAGAGAGATACACGGCGGCATGGGGCAAAGAGCTACGAGCCGAGTCGTGCCAGCGCCGCCGCGGCCGCGTCGCGGACCTGCGGGTCGGGGTCCCCGAGCGCCGTCACAAGGTGCAGGGCGCCGATGTCGCCCATGCGGGCGAGGACGTGCACCACACCGGTACGCACGTTCGGGTGCTCCTCCCGGTCGTCGAGGAGGCGCAGGACCGGACCGAGCGCCGGCGCGCCGATGCCGGCCAGGGCGGTCGTCGCGTTGGCCGCGGCCGGGTCCCAGTCCTCGCAGTCCGGGCTGCGGCGCGCCTGGGTGAGCACGAGGAGCACGGCCGGCACGGCCGGCTCGCCGATCTGGGCCAGGACGCGCGCCGCGAACAACCCGATGTGACGATCGTGCAAGACGTGCGCGAGCGGCCACACCGCGCGCTCGCCGATGGCCGACAGGGCGTCCATGGCCTCGTCGCGACGGTGGCCGTCGCGCAGCCGCCGGACCAGGGTGCGCGCCAGCGTGGAACTGCCGGCTTCGCCGAACGCGTCCAGATGCTCGATCGGTACGGAGGCAGCGGCGTCGCCGAGCGCCGCTAGTTCGTCACCGAGCCGCACGGCCACGTCCTTCTGCGTCGCGGAGCGCCGCTGCGCCCGACGGGCCACCTTGGCGGCCAGACGCTCCGCAGGCTCAACCGATCCCCGAGCGATCCCGCCCCAGAACGATCCCGTGGGCGCTCCCCCGGTCCACGGACTCATGCCGACCCCTCTCGTCTCCGGACCGTCGCACTACCATCGTTCCCGGTGTATCGCAGGCGAGAACGAGGCGCGGGCGGCGAGGCGGCGTCGCGGGCGGCGAGGCGGCGTCGCGGGCGGCCTCCCTGGCCCAGAGGTCACGTCTCGCGGACCGCCTCCACCTCGATACCGATCTTGATCTCACTGCCGACCAGCACACCGCCGGCCTCGAGGGCCACGTTCCACGTCAGGCCGTAGTCCTCACGCTTGACGCGCGTCTCGGCCGAGAACACGACACGCTGCTTGCCCCACGGATCGGTCACGCCGCCCTGGAACTCGGCGTCGAGCGTCACCGGTCGGGTGACGTCCTTGATCGTCAACTCGCCGGCGATCTGCCACTGTGCGCCGCCGACGTGCGTCACGCCCGTCCCACGAAACACCATCTCCGGGTAGCGCTCAGCGTCGAAGAAGTCGCCCGAGCGCAAGTGCGCGTCGCGCTGCTCCTCTCTGGTGTCGACGCTCGCCGTCTTGATGGTCACGTCGACCGTCGACGCGCGAGGGTCGTCGGCGACGTTCAGCCGACCCTCGAACTCCGCGAACCTGCCTTTGACCTTGGCCACCATGAGGTGGCGGGCGGTGAATTCGACGGTCGTGTGCGACGTGTCGAGGACCCACACGCCCGGGGCGGGGAACTCCGCGCCCTCGTAGTCGCGGACCGCCGGGGCGTCGGGTCGCTGGGTCTTCTCGACGGTTCCTGCCATGGTCTTCCTCCTCGGATTCCTTCCCGGTGCCTCCGCGGACTCCGTGTCGTCAGCGTCGCCCCGCGAAGGTCGTTGTCACTGCAAGTGCTTTCCCCGGGACCATGCCCGCCACTTCGCGCGCCAAACACCCTGCGTCCGCGCGTACCCCAGCGGCGACGTCCGCGCCTGGACGAGGCGTGAAGAGCGAAGACGCCATCATGACGAGGCGCCGGGTGTCACGGACCGGCCCGAGCGGGCATGATTGCGACATGACCGAGGTCATCTTCCCCCGTCACGAGTACTACATGCGCCTTGCGCTGCGCGAGGCGAAGCGCGCCACGAAGCACGGGGACGTCCCGGTCGGCTGTGTCGTCGTGCTGGACGGCGAGGTGATCGCCGCCGCCGGCAACGAGCGCGAGCTGCGCAAGAGCCCGACTGCGCACGCTGAGGTGATCGCCATCGAGGAGGCGGCGGCGCGCATGGGCACCTGGCGCCTGCTCAACACCGTGATCTACGTGACGGTCGAGCCGTGCCCGATGTGCGCCGGGGCGATCATCCAGGCGCGCATCCCGCACCTCGTCTACGGGGCGCCCGACGACAAGGCCGGCGCCGCCGGCACCCTCTTCAACGTCTGCCAGGACCCACG
>CAZTMO010000028.1:4183-12508 GCA_964615105.1 uncultured Thermoleophilia bacterium | reverse complement strand
CCGCGCCGCCGGACTTCATCGACAACCCGACGATCCTCGGCGACCTCGTGAGCACGGGCGAGCTCGCCATCCTCGTCGTCCCCATCGACAAGGAGGCGCCGCGCGGGCGCCTGATCCTGCCCCAGGTGCAGGCGATCCGCGATCTCATGGACTCGGACGCCCTAGCCCTGGTCGTCAAAGAGCGTGAGCTCGGCCACGCGATCGACGGCCTCAAGACACGACCGAGGCTGGTCGTCACCGACTCGCAGGCCTTCCTCAAGGTCGCCGCCGACACGCCCCCGGACGTGCCCATGACCTCGTTCTCGATCCTCTTCGCACGCTTCAAGGGCGACCTCTCCAGCCAGGTGCAGGGCACGCTGGCCGTCGAGCGGCTGCAGAGCGGCGCGCGCATCCTCATCGCCGAGGCCTGCAGTCATCACCCGATCGCCGAGGACATCGGTCGCGTCAAGATCCCGCGTTGGTTGACGCAGTACGTGGGAGGCAAGCTCGAGATCGAGCACGTCCAGGGCCACGACTTCCCCGATGACCTGACCGGCTGGGACCTTGTCATCCATTGCGGCGCGTGCACGTTCAACCGCCGGGCGATGCTGACACGCATCATGCGCGCCCGCGAGGCCGGCGTGCCGCTGACCAACTACGGCCTCGTGATCGCCTACAGCCTCGGGATCTTCGAGCGCGCCCTGCAGCCCTTTCCGGCGGCGCTCGACGTCTATCGCCAGGCGCTCAAGTCCCCGGCGGCGCACGCGGCCGCAGGAGCGGCCGAGCCGGTCACAGCCGGGCTGCCCGACGACGCCGCCGTCGACGAGCTGTGCTGAGACCGCCCGCTCTCGGCGTCGGTGCCGCGCTTTCGCGTGCGGCCGTCCTCGCATGGCTGCGCGAGACGGACGGCCGTCGTCTCGAGGCCCTCTGGGCGGCCGCCGACGACGCCCGCAGGCGCTTCGTCGGCGACGCCGTCCACCTTCGCGGGCTGGTCGAGATCTCCAACCACTGCGTGCGCGGCTGTACCTACTGCGGCATCCGCGCCGGCCACAAGGGCGTCGCGCGCTACCGCGTTCCCGCCGGCGTCGTGGTCGACTGCGCACGGGCGGCGAGGTCCTACGGCTACGGCACGCTCGTCCTGCAATCCGGCGAGGACTACGGCCTCGAGACCGACTGGGTGGCCGACGTCGTGCGCCGCGTCAAGACCGAGACCGGCCTCGCCGTCACCTTGAGCCTCGGCGAGTGGTCGGACGAGGACCTCGCCGCGTGGCGGGCGGCCGGAGCCGACCGCTATCTGCTTCGCTTCGAGACCTCGGACGAGCGGCTCTACCGGCGCATCCACCCTGACCTCAAGGGAAGGGTCAGCGACCGCCTCGCGATCTTGCGCACGCTGCAGGACCTCGGCTACGAGGCAGGCACGGGCATCATGGTCGGTATCCCGGGGCAGACGTACGCGTCGATCGCCGACGACATCGACCTCTTTCGCGGCATGGACATGGACATGATCGGCATCGGTCCGTACCTGCCGCACCCGGCCACCCCACTGGGCGAGGAGCACGAGCGCCGCAGCGCGGCCGGCGACTGGCCGGCCGACCAGGCGCCGAACGACGAACTGACGACCTGCAAGGTCCTCGCCTTGACCCGCCTCGCGCGCCCCGACGCCAACCTGCCGGCGACGACGGCGCTCTCGCTGGTCGACAAAGCCGCCGGTCGCGCCCACGGCCTGGCGCGCGGCGCCAACGTCGTGATGCCGAACCTGACGCCGCCCGAGTACCGGGCGAAGTACGAGATCTACCCCGAGAAAGCGGCCGTGCACGAGACCGCCGAGGCGATCAACGCGAGCATCCTGGAGCTCCTGTCCGCCCTCGGGCGGACGGTCGGCGCCGGACCGGGCGGGCGGCCGCAGGCGGGTGTGTCCGGCGACGGCGCCGCGGGGGGTCGCACGACGAACGGCGAGACGGGCGTCTGATGCGCGTGCTCGTCGTCAACGCCGGCTCAAGTTCGCTCAAGCTCCGCGCGCTCGACCGGGACGACGGCCTCGTGGCGGCGGCCGACCTTCCGGCGGCGCGCGGCCTCGAGGACGCCGGAGCCATCGCCGACGCCTTCGCCGACGTCAGCGATATCGGCGCCGTCGGGCACCGGGTCGTACACGGCGGCGCCGAGTTCGCCGACCCGGTGCTGATCGACGACGACGTCGTGCGCCGCCTCGACGCTTACACGGACCTCGCTCCCTTGCACCAGCCCGGCGCGCTGCTCGGCATCGCCGCGGTGCGCGCCGCCTTTCCCGCCGCGCCCCAGGTGGCCTGCTTCGACACCGCCTTCCACGCGCGCATGCCCGCGGCGGCGGCCACCTACGCCCTTCCCCGCGAATGGACCCGCCGTCTCGGTATCCGCCGGTACGGCTTTCACGGCCTCTCACACGCTTACGCGGCGCGTCGTGCCGGCGAGCTCATGGGCCGCGACACTCGCGACCTGCGCCTCGTGACCTGCCACGTCGGGGCCGGTGTCTCCCTCGCCGCCGTCCGCGACGGGCATTCGGTCGACACCACCATGGGCTTCACCCCTCTGGAGGGCCTCGTCATGGCGACGCGCAGCGGCGACGTCGACCCAGGAATGCTCCTCTGGTTGCAACGACGCCTTGGGCTGAGCGCGGACGAACTGTCGGGCGAGCTCACGCAGCACTCCGGCCTGCTCGGCCTGGCCGGAACGGCCGACATGCGCGAGGCGATCAGGAGGGCGGCGTCCGGCGACGCCGACGCCGCCCTCGCCCTCGACGTCTACGTACACCGCCTGCGCGGCGCCGTCGCGCGCATGGCCGCCGCCGCCGGCGGCCTCGACGCCCTCGTCTTCACGGCCGGGATCGGCGAACGCGCCCCGCTCATCAGGCAGCGCACGGCCGACGGCCTCGGCTTTCTGGGAGTGACCGTCGACCCTGGGCTGAACGAGAGCGGCCCCGACGACCGTGAGATCAGTGCCGCTGGCAGCGCGGCCCGGACGTTCGTCGTCGCCGCGCGCGAGGACGTCGAGATCGCGCGCGAGACGCGTGAGATCGTGCGCCGGGGCTGATCCGCGGCGCCGCTTCGCGCGCCCCGATACGCGCGACTCCCACCACGCACGTACCGCCGACGCCTGCACGCGGCCGCCGCTGGAACGGCGCCGCGAGCTTCCGGTATACTCGCTCTCCGCGTCGGGGTGTGGCTCAGCTTGGTAGAGCGCTCGGTTCGGGACCGAGAGGTCGGCGGTTCAAATCCGCCCACCCCGACCAGCCCCCTCAGTTCATCGAGAGCAGCCGCTCGAACTCCTCCGGTGCGTAGCCGTTCACGGCCACCCCGCCGATCATCACGAACGGAAAGCCGTCGACGTGATGCGCGCGCATGTCGGCGGCGATCTTGCGCTTGAGCTCGACGCCGACGCTGTCGAACTCGATCACCGTGGGCACGATGCCCCGCCGGCGAAAGTACTCCTTGGCCTCGGCACAGTGCCCGCACGTCGTCAGCGAGACGATCAACACCGGTGGCGTGGCCACCTCCCTGCCTCCTCCCGAATCGGAGTCATACCATCCGATAAAGTGATACCCGAAGGCAAACATGAGGCAGACGCGGAGGGGCGCCCGAGGGGCGCCCCTCCGCGTCTGCCTCCGCCCGGACCGCGCGCGGCCGGGCCCCTGTCATACCTCGGGCGCTCAGTGCGTCGCCAGCCACTCCTCTGTGCCAGCCAGCACCGTGTCGACCATGGCGAACATCTCGTCCAGCACCGCCCGGTCGGCGACGAGCGGCGGCGAGAGCATGAGCATCGCCGGGCCGCGGTCGTCAGACCGGGTCATCAGCCCGGCCTTCTGGAGCAGCGCCGGCAACACGCTGCGGCAGACCCGGGCCTTGCGCTCGGCGGAGAAGTCGCCGCCGTCGGGTCCGTTCCAGAGCTCGAGGCCGTAGAAGAAACCCGTGCCGCGGACCTCTTTGACCGCCGGGTGACGTGCCTGAATCTCGTCGAGCTGCGCGCGAAAGTACGGTGCCAGCTCGCGCACGTGATCGAGCACGCGCTCGTCACGCATCGCTGTGATGTTGGCGTAGGCGACCGCGGTCGCCATCGGGTGGCCACCCCACGTGGCGCCGTGGGTGAACATCCCGATCGGCGAGTCGAGGAGCTCGTCCATCAGTGCCTCGCGGACGATGATCCCGGAGAGCGGCGCGTACGCCGAGGTGACGCCTTTCGCGAAGATCATCAGGTCGGGCACGACGCCCTGGCGCTGCGAGCCGAACCAATAGCCGAGCCGCCCGAAGGCGCAGATCACCTCGTCGGCCGCCAGCAGGACTCCGTAGGTGTCGCAGATACGACGCAGCTCCTGCCAGTAGCCGTCCGGCGGTACCATGACGCCGCCGACGTTCTGCACAGGCTCGGCGATGAGCATGGCGACCGTCTCAGGGCCTTCGTCCAGGATCGCCTGCTCGACCGCCTTGACGCACGGAAGCTCAGCGACCGGCCGGTCGGCGCCGCCGTCCTTCTCCCACCCGTAGGTGTTCGGGACCTTGACGAACCAGGGCAGCAGTGGCTGGAACGGCTCCCGGAACTGCGGGATGCCGGTCGCCGACAGCGCGCCCAACGTCGTGCCGTGGTAGGCCATGTGGCGGCTGAGGATCTTGATGCGCCGCGGTTGGCCGCGACCCTGGTGGTACTCGCGGGCGAACTTGATCGCCGACTCATTGGCCTCTGACCCCGAGTTGACGAAGAAGGTCACCCCGAGGTCGCCCGGGGCGAGATCGGCGAGCAAAGCGGCCGTACGGATCGAGGACGGGTGTGCCGCCGACCAGTTCGTCGCGAAGGAGAGCTGCTTCATCTGGGCGTACCCAGCCTCGGCGATGTCCGTGCGGCCGTGACCCATGTTGACACAGAAGAGGCCGGCGAGACCGTCGATGTAGCGCCGGCCCTTGTCGTCCCACAGGTAGCATCCCTCGCTGCGCTCGATGATGAGCATCTCCGCGTCGCGCCAGGCGGCGGCGCGCGTGAAGTGCTTGCCGAGGTTGCGCGCCGCGCAGGCGCGCAACCCGTCGGGACCCTCGCAGGACGCGTCGAGCGTATGGTCCGTCACCGTCACGGGACCTGCTTGGTGAAGTTGTCCACGTCGAGGTGCTTGTAGCGCTCGAGGAACCGCTTGGGATAGGCGAGCGCGTCGCGGCGGAAGGGTTCGGCGAGCTCCTCGGGGTCGACCATGACCTCGACCACAGACGGACGTCCCGAGGCGAGTGCCGAGGTGAAGGCCTCACGAAGGTCGCCGGGATCGGTGACGCGAACACCGTTGCCGCCCATCGCCGTGGCGATGGCGGCGAAGTCGAACCCGCCGCACTCGCGGCCGATGTTGCCGCCCACGAATCGATCGTCGTAGAAGTCGATCTGGTTCTTCTTCTCCGCTCCCCACTGCATGTTGTTGAACACGCAGGCGACGACGGGAAGATCCTCCTCGACGGCGGTCATGACCTCGTGGCCGCTCATGCCCCAGGCCCCGTCGCCGACGATGGCGATCACGGGACGCTCGGGCGCCGCGACCTTGGCGCCGAGGGCCGCGGGGTAAGCGAAACCGCAGTTGCCGAAACCCAGGGCCGGCAGGTACGAGCGCGACGTCGTGAAGCGCACGTAGGCGTTCGCGACCGAGCAGATGTTGCCGATGTCGCTGGTGACGATCGTGTCCGCCGGCAGGGCCGCGGTGAGCTCCTTGAGGGCCCGCCGCGGGCTGATCGGCGTGGCCTCGGAGGACGACCACGAGTCGAGCTCGTCGGCCCAGGCCTTCTTCGCCGTCGCGATCGCCTCGAGGCGCGCGGTGTCCGGCCTCGCCTCGCCCAGCTTGGCGGCCAGGCGGTCGGCCAGCGTCGCGGCCGCCGCCCTCGCGTCGCCGATGATGCCGACGCCGATCTTCTTGGCGCGGCCGAGCTGGCGCGGATCAAGGTCGATCTGGATGATCGTCGCGCCCTTGGGGAAGTAGTCGAAGCCGTACTGGGGCAGAGTGCCGAAGCCGCTGAGACGCGTCCCGACGGCGAGGATCGTGTCGGCCTTCGCGAGCAGGCCCATCGCGGCCTTGGAGCCCTGGTAGCCGATGGGCCCGACGGCGAGCTCGTCGTCGCTCGGATACGCGTCGGTGTGCAGGTAGGTCGTCGCGACCGGCGCGCTCAGGAGGCGGGCCAGCCGGCGCACCTCGTCGGCACCGCCCGAGTCGACGACGCCGGCGCCGGCGATGATCGCCGGGTTCTTCGCCCTTGCGAGCACCTCGGCGGCGCGGTCGAGCGCCTCCGGATCGCCGGCGCCGCGCGCCGCGACCCTGTACTCGGAGGGGTCGAGGATCTCGCAGTCGACCTCCTCGTAGAGGTAGTCGCGCGGGACGTCGACCTGTACCGGCCCATGCTCGGCGAGCGCGATGCGGAACGCGGTGCGGAACGACTCGGCCATGCGGTCGGCGCGCGGTACCTGCACCTGGTATTTCGTGATGGTGCTGAAGATCGGCAGTTGGTCGACCTCCTGGAAGCCGTCCAGGCCGCGCCCCGTGGTCATGGCCGACGGCGTGACGATCACGACCGGCGAGTGCGCGTGATACGCGGCGGCGATCGCCGTCACGATGTTCGTGATACCGGGGCCGTTCTGACCCGTGCACACACCGGGGATGCCCGTGACGCGAGCGTACCCGTCAGCCATGTGGCCGGCGGCCTGCTCGTGGCGCACGGGAATGAACCGGATGCCCGCGGCCGGGAAGAGGTCGAGGGCGTCCATGAAGGCCGACCCCACGATGCCGAAGACCTGCTTGACGCCTTCGACCCTGAGGGTCTCGACCATCGCTTCGCTTGCGGTCATGTGTGTCACGGGCTCTCAGCTCCTTGTCGTGCGGACGACGCTCCGCGCGGCCGCGCGGTGACGCCGTCAGGGGTCGTTCAGGCTGCGCTCGCCATGGGTGAGCATATCGCGCCGCTCACTCGCGTGTCGCTCACATCTTGCCGATCAGCGAGCTGATCTGCTGGCGCTGTGCCGCGAACTCGGGCAGCACGAGGTAGTCGTTCACGCCCGCCTCGGGACCGAGGTCCGGCAGGTCGACCTTCTCGTTGTAGACGATGCGCCCGGGGCGCGGGCTCAGCACGACGGCCCGCGTCCCCAGAAAGACCGCCTCCTGTACGCTGTGCGTGACGAAGACGATCGACTTGCCCGTCGCCCGCCAGATCTGCCTGACCTCCTGCTGCAACCGCTCGCGGGTGAGCGCGTCGAGGGCGCCAAAGGGCTCGTCCATCAGGACGATCGCAGGATCGTTGGCGAGGGCACGCGCGATCGCGGCGCGCTGCTGCATGCCGCCGGAAAGCTCCTGCGGTCGCTGCTCCGCGACGTCGGCGAGGCCGACGAGCGCGAGATAGCGGTCGGAGATCTCCCGGCACTCCTCCCTGGACACGCCGCGCATGCGCGGGCCGATCTCCACATTGCCGCGCACCGTCTGCCAGGGGAACAAGGTCGGTGCCTGAAACACCATGCCGCGATCGGCGCCGGGCCCCTGCACCGGCACGCCGTTGATGAGCACCTGACCCGTCGTCGGGGCGAAGAACCCCGCGATCATCTTGAGGATCGTCGTCTTGCCGCACCCTGAGGAGCCGACGAGGACGACGAACTCCCCCGGTTCGACGGTCAGGTCGATGTCGACGACGGCGACGGTGGATTTCTTGCCGCGGCGGAAAGCGTGCGTGACGCCGCGCACCTCGATGCGCTCGGGGCGAGCCACTCCCGCCTCGTTCGAGGCGGGAGTGGCTCGCGTCGCTGTCGCTGTCGGATCGACCGCGGTCATCCAGCCTACTTGGCGGCGACCTTCTCCGCGAACGAGTTCGCCAGGCCGGCCTGGAAGACGGACAGGGCCGGCACCTCGTCGACCTGCCCCTGCGCCTTCAGGAACTCCGCCGCGCTCAGCAGGTTCTCCGCCAAGGCCCCAGGGGCGTCAGGTGTGCCGAGGTAGTCGGCTCCGGCCTGCTCCGTGGCGTCGAGATAGATGTAGTCGTCCATCTGGGCGAGGACCTCGTCGCCGGTCAGGTTCAACTGCCTTCCGATCGCCTCGGCCGCCGCCTGCGGGTCGGTCTTGTAGAGCTCGACGGCGCGGTTCTGCTGCTCGACCCAGGTCGTCATGACGTCCGGGTACTGGTCGGCGAAGGCCGTCGTCACCACAGCGAGGTCGGCGGTCAGGCGACCCTTGCCGGCGAGCTCCTCGCTGGTCGCCAGCACCGTGCTCGGGGTCAGCTCGGCGAGCGTCGGGTTCCACACGTAGGCTGCGTCGATGTCGCCGCGCTCCCAGGCCGCCAGGATGTCCTGCGGCTCCAGGTCGACGATCTCGACCTT
>CAZTMO010000028.1:2291-4083 GCA_964615105.1 uncultured Thermoleophilia bacterium | reverse complement strand
TCGGGCAAGGCCTCTTCCAGCCAGCCCATATCCTTGACGATCAGGTCGCCGTTGGGGATGAGCTGATAGGCGATGCGGAGCTCGGCCGGAGCGCCGCCGTTTTCGGTGGCGGCCTCTTCCCCGCCGCAGGCCGCGAACGCCGACATGGCGAGCGCGAGCAGCACGACGAGCGCCACGGCGACGAGCGGAGACGTCACGCCCCCCTTGAGCCACTTGCCTGATTCCCTCATCACCATCTCCTCTGTCTGACTGCGAGAACGCCACACGAGTGCGTAGTCTAGCGGTAGTTGACCGCCACGCGACCGTGCGCCATTATTCATAAGCCGAAGCCACAATACAAATCAGTTTCACTTATGTATTTCGAGCACGACCGCACCTGAAGTGATACAACGTGCCGGCGATGGATCAGCTACCGGAGATGCTCGAGCTCGAGGAGCGCGAGAAGGCACAGCGTCTCGACGCCCTGGAACGTGCGGCGCGCGACCAGTCGCAGCGCACGCACCCGTCCTTCTTCGTGCGCTTTCGTGACCCACTGATCCGCGTCGCCATCGTCGGCGGTTTCATCGCCCTCTGGTGGTTCGTCGCCTGGCTCGAGATCTGGAAGCCGGTCTTCGTGCCGAAGCCCACCGCCGTCTGGGACCAGCTCTTCACGACCTCGACCGAACACGGGAGCCTTCGCGGGTGGAGCGGTTGGCTCCTCTACGAGCACCTCTGGGCGAGCATCCGCCGCATCCTGCAGGGCTCAGCCGTCGCGATCGTCGTCGGCATTCCGCTCGGCCTGCTGATCGGCCTGAGCCGGCCGGCACGGACGGTCATCGACCCGCCACTGACCTTCATCCGCAGCCTTCCTCCCCTCGCCTATTTCAGCCTGCTGGTGATCTGGTTCGGCATCGAGGAGACGCCCAAGATCGTCCTCCTCTTTCTCGCCGCCCTGCCGCCGATCGTGCTGGCCACGAGCGACGCGGTCCGCAACGTCTCCGAGGACCGCATCCTCGCCCTACGGACGCTCGGCGCCTCGCGACTGCAGGTCGTGCGCCACGGCGTCTTTCCCATGGTGCTGCCCGAGGTCATGACGGGGATCCGCGTCGCGGTCGCCTTCGCGTTCACCACCATGGTCGCCGCCGAGACGATCAACGGCATGCCCGGCATCGGCGGCATGGTGCGCGACGCCCAGCGCTTCAACAAGAGCGACGTGGTGATCCTGGGGATCATCATCATCGGGCTCTGTGGACTCGTGCTCGACGGCATCATCAAGCTGATCGACCGCGTGCTCGTCCCGTGGCGAGGGCAGTTGTAAGAGGGGCGAGGGCGCGGCGCCCCGCGCTCCGGCTCAGCCGAGGGTCACGATCTCCGGCTCGGGCACGCCGTCGCGGACCGTGACGAGCGCGACGCTCCGCCTCTGGCCGAAGCGCGGCCTGCCCGCGTAGCCGGGGTTCACGAACAGCGTCGCGCCACGCCACTCGATCGCCGAGCGATGGCTGTGGCCGCTCACGACCATGCCGATGCCCTCGGCCACCGGGTCGCGCAGGCCGACGAGGCTCGTCCCGATATGACCGACGAGGATGCGCAGCCCGGCGACCTCGACCTCGGCCTCCCAGGGCAACTGGTCGCGGAAGCACGGGCGGTCGACGTTGCCGCAGACGGCGGTGAGCGGCGCGATCGCCCTCAGGCGCTGCAACACGTCGGGGGCGCCGAAGTCGCCGGCGTGGATTATGTGCGCAACGCCGGCGAAGAGGTCGTCAAGCATGGGGTCGCAGTAGCCGTGGGTGTCGGAGACGACCGCGATGACGGA
>CAZTMO010000028.1:0-2191 GCA_964615105.1 uncultured Thermoleophilia bacterium | reverse complement strand
TCGGGCAAGAAGGTCGTGATCACCGGCGGCACCAGCGGTATCGGCGCCGCCACGGCGCAGCGCTTTCGCGACGAGAGTTGCGAAGTCGTCGTCCTGGCGCGACGCCCCGTTGGATCGGGCGCCGTCTCCTGTGACGTTGCCGACCACGCGCAGGTCGACGCCGCGTTCGAGCGCATCGGCGACCTCGACGTGCTCATCGACAACGCGGGGACGAGCGTGCGAAACCCCGCGGTCGACATCACGGCCGACCAGTGGGAGCAGGTCGTCGGGACCAACCTCAGCGGCGCCTTCTGGGTCGCGCAGGCCGCGGCCCGGCACATGCTGCTGGGCCGCGGCGGCGTGATCCTCTTCACCGCCTCGACCAACGCCCTCGTCGGTTATCGCTACTACGCCGACTACAACGCGACCAAGGCCGGGCTCGTGGCCCTGACGAAGTCGCTCGCACTCGAGTGGGCGCCCACGATCCGCGTCAACGCCGTCTGCCCCGGGTACGTCCTCACGCCCATGCAGCAGGCCGAGTACACGCCCGAGATGCTCGAGGCGGTGAACGCGCGCATTCCGCTCGGCCGCCACGCGACACCCGAGGAGCTCGCCGGCCTGTTCGCGTACCTCGCCTCGGACGAAGCCGCGTACTTCACAGGCGCGACGATCGTCATGGACGGCGGCGAGACCGCCGGCAGCATGGCGAGCGGGCCCGGCGGGCCTGGAGCCTGAGTACACGCGACGTGACCCCGCCCGCTCGCGACGATGTGCGCTTCCGCGCGCTCCGGCTGGCGCTCGCGCGCATGGCCGAACGCTGGTACGCCGTGCTGGCGTTCGCCCTCGGCGCAGGTTGCGGCGTCGCCGTGCTGTTCCGGATCATCGTCGCGGGTCGAAGCTGGGAGAACACGGCGCAGGGCATCGCCTTCTTCCTCGCGCTCCTGGGCCTCGTCATGGGCGTCATGCTCGCGTACGGGGGACGCGGGTCCATGAACGCCTCACACCGCGACCGGCATGGGGACCGCCTGCGCGGCGTCAGACATCCGGCCAAGCCGCTCGCCGGCTTCGCCGAGGTGCTGTTCTGCCTGCCGATCGTGGTCGCGACGCTGACGATGTGACGGCGGGCGACCACCGTCCGTGATGCAGAGCCGGCGCGACGCAGCGCCGTCCTACGTCAGCCAGTCCGGCAGCTCGTACCGCGCGAGCACGTCGGCGACGGACTCGCGACGCACGACGACTCCCGCGTCCTTGCCGTTGACCAGCACGACGGCCGGACGGGCCATCGAGTTGAGACTGGCGTTGAACGTCTGCGCGTAGGCGCCGCAGGCGAGCGCGGCGACGACGTCGCCGCGCCGCACGGCGGGGAACGGGTAGCCGAGCGCGAGCTCGTCGTCCGTGCAGGTCGGCCCGAAGAGCTCGGCCGGTCCCACCGTCGGCGCGTCGAGGTCTTCGGCTTTCACCCAGCGGTACTTGTAGCCCTCGATGCAGGCGCGCAGGAGAAGATGCTTCTGGGCGTCGGTGATCACGAAGCGGCGGCCGAACTGCTCCTTGACCCACTGCACGCGGGCGAGCAGGACGGTCGACTCGCCGACAAGCGAGCGCCCGAGCTCGAAGATCACCAGCGGGCGCGGGATACCGGCGGAGTCGAACGCGGCGCCGAGCGCGCCGAGCTGCACGGCGGCGAACTCCTCGGGCGGCGCGACCTCGTGCGGGATCTCGTCGCCGGACTCCGGATCGGACGGATATGCCCAGCCGCCGCCGACGTCGAGCACGTCGGGGACGAAGCCGGTCGCGTCGCGTAGGCGTGCGATGGCGCCGACGACATCGCGCATCGCCGCCGCGTGGTAGTCGGGGCGGTTGATGAAGTAGCCGATGTGGTGGTGGTAGCCGCGGAGCAGGAGGCGGTCGGGCGCGCCGAGAGCGCGCCGAACCGCCCCCCTCGCCTCGTCCTCGGTGAAGCCCCAGACCGTGGTGAGGACGCGGTCGGCGATCTGCGGCCCCTCGGGGCTCACGTGCGCGCGCACCTCGTCCATCGGCAGCTTGAGGCGGATGAAGACAGGCGCGGGGACGTGTCCCCAGCCGCCACGCCGCGCCTGCTCCGCGACGTCGAGCAGAAGCTCCAGCTCACCAGGATTGTCGAGCGTGACCGTGATGCCGTTCTTCACGGCGAGCTCCAGCCATTCCCGCGTCTTCGCCTGGCCGTTCATGACCA
>CAZTMO010000027.1:2176-12541 GCA_964615105.1 uncultured Thermoleophilia bacterium | reverse complement strand
AGGATCTCGCGTGGCTCGCCGCGGCGCTGGCCGCCATGACACCGATCGCCGTCGCCGCGCTCGACCGGCGCCGGGTGCGCCGACGCCTTACGGAGCTCGTCGACGAGACGCCGGACGGCCCCGCGCCTCGCATCACCGTGCCGGCCTGAGCTCGGCCGGCCGCGTGATGCGGACCGCCGTGTGGTCTCCCCTCTTGACGATCGTGCCGGTCGCCCTCACGAGCATGCCCTCGAACAGATCGCCCAGCGGCGCGTCGAAGCGTCGCGCGACCTTGTCGGGCACGATCACCACGAAGCGCTGCGGGTCCGGCGCGGGCAGGCCCAGGCTGAGCTCGGTCGCGCCCGCCACCCGTTTCATCCCGGCGACGACGCCCTCGACGCGGAGCCGCTGGCCGACGCTGTCGACCGCCTCGCTCCAACTGATCGTCTCGAGTCCGCCACCGGGGACGGGCGACATGCGCGCGTCCGCCGTCGCCGACGTGGTGCTGTCCGGCTCTTCGAGGGCGCTGCATCCGGCGACGAGGAGGAGCAGGATCGCGACGCTCACCGTGGCGGCGAGGACGACGAGCGCCGCCACCTCGCCTCCAAGGCTCCTCGGCTGACTGCTCACGGACATCTCGCTCCCTTCGTGACGACGGTCAGCGCCCGTCGTGGACGTACTCCGCGACGACGGGCGTCTCCGGGTTCGCAAGCACTTCGGCGTAGGTCCCCTGTTGCACCACCCGACCGTGCTCCAGGAAGGTGACGCGGTCGGCCATCGCCCGCGCCTCGACCGTGTCGTGCGTCACCCACAGGACGGCGACCGACAGCTCGGCGAAGATCCGCTGCAGGTCGGCGGCCAGGGACCGCCGGGTCGGGGGGTCGAGCGAGGCCATCGGCTCGTCGAGGAAGAGCACCGCCGGGTCGGTCGCCAGAGCCCGGGCGACACTGACCCGTTGCGCCTCACCGCCGGAAAGGCCGGACCGCCGCCGATCGGTCAGATGGGCGACACCCAACAGGTCCATCGCCCGCTGGGCGCGCACACGCAGCTCTTCCCCGCGGACGCCGCGCACGCGCAGTCCGCTCTCGACGTTGCCCCGCACCGTGGTGGCGAGCAGGTACGCCTGCTGGAAGACGGCCGCCGTGTGCCGTCGCAGCCGCCGGCGGTCTCTGTTGGAGCGCACCGGTACGCCCCTGAACGCGAGCGTGCCGGAGCAGCGCTCGAGACCGTTCAGGGCGCGCAGCAGCGTGCTCTTGCCGGCCCCGTTCGGGCCGAGCAGGACATGCACCTCTCCCGGACCGACGACGAAACGGTCGACCTCGACGATCGCACGGTCTCCCTTGCGGACCACGAGACCGGTCGCCTCGATGATGGGCTCGTGCGTAGCCGCGGTCCGCTGGTCCATCAGTCCCGTCTGCCATGCTGCTGGATGACGGTCATGGCGTAGTTCGAGGAGAAGCTGAGGATGATGAGTACCACAGCCAGCGCGATCGCGCTGGAGAACTCGCCCATGCCCACGTACTGCATGATCCCCGTGGTCAGCACCTGCGTCTCGCCGCTGATGTTGCCGCCCACCATGTTGACCGCCCCGACCTCGGCGATGACGCGGCCGAAAGCGGCCATGACCGCCGCCAGAAGCGGGATCCTGGCCTCACGCAGGAGCAACAAGAAGAGTCTCGTGCGTCCGGCGCCCAGCGACAGGATCTGCAGGCGAAACCCCGGGTCCAGTTGCTGGATGGCGGCGAGCGACAGCCCGGCGGTGATCGGCACGGCGATGAGGACCTGGGCGATGATCATGCCGGTGACGGTGTACATGAGGCCGAGGAACCCGAGCGGCCCGCTGCGCCAGAAGAGCAACGCGACCACCAGGCCGACGACCACGGGCGGCGCCCCCATGCCGGTGTTCACGCCCGTCACCACGAGCCTCCTCAGGGGGAACCTGTTGAGTGCCAGCGCCATACCGAACGGGACCCCCACGACCAGCGAGACGGCCAGCGCCGTGAGGGTCACGCGCAGAGACCGAAGGGCGATCTCGAAGATGGTCGGATCGCCGCTGAGCAGCAACCGAAGCGCCTCTGCGATGCCCCGGATGACGTAGTCCAGCTTGGGCTCCCCGTGTCGTGGTCCCCGCCCCGTGACGACCGCGGGGGCGGCGGAGTTCGGGACCTCCGCCGCCCCCGCGCGGCTCAGCCCTCCCGAGGGAGGACCATCTTATCTAAGGACCGGCTTAGGGTGCCGGTGCCGATGAAGGACTCGCGGCAGGCGGCAGCACCGAGTTGGCGATGGTGTACGAGTTCGGATAGAACATCGTGAGGCCGAGCATCTTGTAGTCGCCGATGGCCTTCTGGCCCGTCCGGCTGACAAGCCACTCGGCGAAGAACTCGGCGCCCGTCGAGTTGACGTCGGGATGGTCGGTCTGGTTGACGAGCAGGACCGAGTACTGGTTCTTGAGGTCCTTGCGCGTCGTGAGCAGGCGGTAGAGCGGCGGCGAGAGACTGGCGCTGGTCTTGTTCTTGGCCCATGTCGCGACGTCGGTGAGCGTGTAGGCCTTCTTCTCGGCCGCGACCTGCAGCGTGGCCAGCATGCCCGCACCGGCGGAGACGTACCACGACGGCGGGCTGGCGGGGTCGATGGCCACTCCCGCCTTCTTCCAGATCTCCATCTCCTTCTGGTTCGTGCCGGAGTTGTCGCCGCGCGAGACGAAGGCGACCTTGCCGGCGGGAAGCTTCTTGCCCCAGGCGGCGATCTTCTTGAAGGCCTGAGCGGCTGACTTGGCCGTCTTCACGCCGGCCGGGTCGACGCCCTTCTTGTTCTTCGGACCGACGACCGTGAAGTAGTTGTAGGCGAACGGCAGACGCATCGTGAGGTGGCCCTGCGCGACCAGGAGCTTCTCGTTGTCGGGCGCGTGGGTGATGAGGACGTCGACGTTGCCGTCGCGGCCCGCGGCGAGCGCCGCGCCCGACCCGACCGAGAGCCACTCCAGCTTGATGCCCGGATAGCGGGCCTCGAACGCCGGCTTGACCACTTCCTTCAGGAGCCCGGTGTCGTTGACGCTCGTCGTGGTCGCGAGGCGAAGGAGGGTGGGATCGATCGCGCCTTTCGTCTTGTCGGTGCCCCAGGCACGGGTCACGCCGGCGACGGCGGCCACCGCGAGCACGAGGAGCAGGGCGACGGTGGTCCATCGCACCCACGTCCGTTTACGCGTCTTCTGAGTCATGCTGCCTCCCACGGTCGATGAGCTTGCTCCGCCGGCACGGCGTGACGCCCGGCGCGACGGATCCGAGCTTTGGAGACCCTGATTCTAAGGAAACGCTTAGGGTGATGACAAGCCGGCGGCCCTGGGGGAGACGTGGTCGAGCAGCGCGTACGGGTCCGACACCTCCGCGAGCTTTCCCGCGGAGACCACCACCCACCTGTCGCCGACGCGCCGTGCCTCCTCCAGGTCGTGCGTCACGTGCAGCACCGCGCCCACTGCCCGGGACGCGTTCCTGAGCACGTCACCCAGGTCGCGGCGCGCCACGGGGTCGAGAGCCCCAAGCGGCTCGTCGACCAACAACACGCGCGGCCGGCGGGCCAGGGCGCGCGCCAGCGCCACCCGCTGCCGCTCGCCGCCAGAGAGGCCCGCGGGACGCCGCGACAGCAGCTCCGTGACGCCCACCATGTCCGCCGCGGCGCTCACGACGTCCCGCGCCGCGGGGCCATGGCCGGCTCCGTAAGCGATGTTGCGAGCGACATCGAGGTGCGGAAAGAGCAGGCCGTCTTGCGGCACATACCCGATCGACCTGCGTTCCGGGGGCGAGTCGGTCACATCGACACCGTCGACGCAGACCCGTCCGGCGTCTGGCGCGCGGAGGCCGGCCAGCGCCTCCAGAAGGAGGCTCTTGCCGGCCCCGCTCGCGCCCAGAAGGACGACCGTCTGCCCCTCGGACACGGCCAGGTCCACCGGACCGACGACGAAGCCGCCCACCAGCACGGCGAAGTCGCAGATCCGCAGCACGGACGAGGTCCCGGTCACCACCACAACCTCGGCGTGGCGCGCTCCTCCACGCTGCCGCGCCGTCGCCACGCCAGCAGAAGGCGGACGCCGCTGAAGAGGACCAGCGCGACCAACGCGATGAGGGCGGCGGCCGGAAGGGCGGCGCCGAGACCGAATCCCTCGAAACGCTCGAACACGAGCACAGGCACGACTTTCGGGTTGTAGGCGAGGATCACGACGGCGCCGAACTCGCTGATTCCACGGGCCCACATCATGAGCGCGCCGCCGAGGACCCCGCGCCAGGCAAGGGGCAGCGCGACCGTCGCGAAGGCGCGGACGGGCGACGCGCCGAGCGTGCGGGCCACGCCCTCGTAGCGCGGGTCGACGGCGGCGAACGCGTGGCGGGTCGCGCCGACCAGGAACGGCAGGCTCACGAAGAGCATCGCCGCGACGATGCCGGCGAACGAGTCGTTGAACACGAGGCCGAGCGGCGCGAACAGACGCCCGGCGACGCCCTCCCTGCCGTAGACGGTGAGCAACGCGATGCCGGCCGCCGTGTGCGGCAGCACGACCGGCAGGTCGATCACGCTCTCGACGAAGCCGCGTCCGGGGAACGGCTGCCGGGCGAGCAGATACGCGAACGGGATACCGAAGAGGAGGGCGATCGCCGTGGCCACAAGCGCGGCGCCGAGCGTGAGCACCAGCGATCGCATGACTTCTCCGTCCTGCACCGCGTCGCGCAGACCCCCCACCCCGGTCTGGCCGAACAGCCCGACCAGCGGCAGGACCACGACGACACAGAGCACGACCCCGGCGGCCGCGCAGACGAACGCGAAGGCGCGCGGCCGCCTGACAGCGGCCGGGGTCACCGCGTCGCCCGGCACGGCGCGACTGGGTCGTGAAGAGGTGTTCATCAGCGGCTCACCCGCAGCGACGATTCAGAGACGATCGCGATCCTTCTGACAGGGCACGCTCACCTGGGGCGCACGCACGCCTCTTCGACTGCGGGCGGCACGTCTCCTCCACCTTCGAGGCGCGCCGGTGACAGCGTGGGTTGGCGTGTCTCCGCCAGCACCGCCCTTCCTTGCTCCGACAGGACGAAGGCGGCGAACTGCGCCGCGAGCTCGGGTTCCGGCGCCGCGGCCGGGATCGTGAAGGCGTAGCGGATCGGAGCGCCGGCGAACTCCGGCCTGACGCTGGCGAAGCGTTTGAAGTCGAGCCGGACGACCACGCTCGCGTAGTGCTCCGCAAGATCCTCCCGGCTCAGGTCGATCTCGGGCGGCAGCCGGACGTAGGCGAGGCCGTGCTGACGCGCCACGCTCTCGTACTCGAACGCGCAATCGACGTCCCCCGACTCGAGCAACGCGAGCAGATGGATGCTGGAGCCGCGCACAGCGATCGGAGCGTCGCCCTTCGGCTCGAGCAGCTCGGGGACGTGGATGACGGTGACGTTCCCCTCGGGCTCCGCGGTGACGGGGGTACGAAACCGCCCCATGGTCATGTCCTCGAAGAGGAAGGGGTCGTCGTAGGCCTCTTCTGCCAGGACGAAGGCCATGAGGGCCCGGTAACCGGCGGCGTCGAACCGCGGGTCCGCCAATCCGAAGCGGACGCCGGGCTCCCGGATCAGACGCGTCCAGTTCGCCGCATCGATGCGGCCGTTCAGGGCACTCGACGGCGACAAGGCCAGCACGAGACGGTTCGCCGCGAAGGCGACGTACCAGTCGGCGTACGGCGCGCCGGTGTCCGGGTTGTCACGGTCGAACAGCAGCGGCTCGATGAGCTGCTCGTCGGCGCTCACCGCGAGGTCGAACGGCTTGCCCAGCTCCGACACGTAGCGCAACACCTGGATGCTGCCGTGGCTCTCGGCCACCACGCGGACGCCCGGGTGCTGCTCCTCGAAGACCCTCGCCAGCTCGTCGAAGGGCACGATCAGGCTGCCCGCGTAGATCAGGCGCACCTCACGCGAGGCCTGCTCGCCGCCGCATGCGGCCCCCGCAAGCGCCGCGACGGCGACGACGAGCAGGGCGGCGGCGAGCCGCCTCGCGCGCGGCGTCATCGCACGCGCACCACGATCCGCGCTATGCGGCCCACCTGGACGTGCTCATCCAGCCCCGGGCCCACCAGGCGCAGCGGGAAGTACTCGTGCGGCAGGTCGGCGCCGTCGAGCTTGCCGGCCAGGACGATGCTGCGCTTGCCGGCGACGTCCCGCGAGTCGAGGCGCACGACATCGCCGTCGGCCGTCTCGATCTCGATCGTGTAGCCCTTCCTGGCTGCATGAGCGTTGAAGGCGCCCTCGCCGTGTCGTCGCTGGTCATCTACGAGGCCGCAGACGAGGTAGAGCGGGATGCCCTCCCAGCGCTGCTCGTCGGCGTCGATGTAGCCGGAACCGTGGCATCCTGGTGAGGCGCAGTTGATGTACGTGCCGCGGTCGATGCGCGTGGAGACGGCGCCCTGCAGCGCGACGCGCCAGGGCGGCGTCTCCTCCTTGACTTCGACGCCCGCCACCCACTTCACCGTCCAGTGCCCGTCGATCACCTGTCCCATCTCCGGCTGGGCGGCGACCAGTCGCAGCGGTCCCTCGTCCTCACCGAGTGGCTTCCCCTCGCGCTCATACGCCAGCATCACGGTGAGGTGCGTGTCGGGAGCGACTTCGGCGCCCGTCGCCGGGTCGTAGGTCACGAGACCGTCTCCGCCGACCTGCTTGTTCGAGAGCGTCATCCCGTAGCCGTCGGCGGCGATGACGGTGACGCCCTCATCCGCCCTCAGGCCGCCGACGAGTGCGACGAGCTCCGAGAGCGGAACGCCCTTGTGCGGGACCGGTGGCGTGATCCTGCCGGTGCTGCTCTTCATGCCGGCGTAGCCCTCGTACGCGGGCAGCGCCCGCAACTCGGGCATGGTCAGTTCGCGCGTGCCGTCCGGGCCGGTGACCGTGAGCACGACGGGGCCGCTGGCCGCCGGCAGCGGCGACGCGCTCGCCTTCGTCTGCTCGTCGCCGCACGCCCCCGCAGGCACGAAGACCGCGACCGCCGCCAGCACGACCATGATCTCGCGCCACGCGGTGAGCCGGTGGACGCGGCGAGGCGCGCGACGCAGAGTCCGCGCCGCGCGCCTCGCCTGCACGATCGTTCGAGCGCCCATCATCGCCCGCAGACTCACTTCGGCAACATGACGATCTTGGTGATGCGGCCAATCTGCTGACGGCTCTTGAGATAGGGGCCGACAAGCCGCAACGGGTAATACTGGGCGCCCAGGTCGACGCCTCCTCGCTTGTTGGCGAGGATGATCTTCTTCGAACGCAGCATCGTCCTCGAGCTGACGATACGGTACTTGCCCGTCGCCGACACGAGCTTGATGCGGTAGCCCTTCATGGCGAGTCGCAGGTTGAGCGCGTCGTCGCCGTGCGACGGGCCGCCGTCGACGCGGCCCATGATGTACGAGAGGTTGACGCCACTCCACGGCTGACCGGCCGGGCTGACCCAAGTGCGCCCGTGACAGCCGGGCGCCGCGCAAGATTGGTAGGAGGCGCGGTCGAGGATCGAGGTCTGGCGCTTGCCGTTCTTGCGCTTGAGACCGTACATCTTGACCGTCCAGTCCGGCAGAGCGGCCCGCAACTGGATCCTGTTGACCCACTTCGGAAGCAGGTGACCGTCGACGACCTGGTCGAGATCCTGCTCCTGGCAGAAGGCGAGCCGCAGCGGCCCGCCCTGTTCGACGGTCAGAGGAGCGCCTTTGACTTCGTACAACAGCACCGCCGTCAGCGCCCCGGCCGGTTCCTCCTCCTCGCCCGTCACGTCGTCGTACACGGGGACGTCTCCCTCTATCGCTTGCTTGTAGAGGTACGTCATGCCGTAGCCGTCGCTGCTGGTGACATCGCAGGACTGTTCCTCTGTCATGCCGCCGATCTCACCGAGCAGAGTGCCCAGAGTGACCCCCTTGACGGGCTGAGGTGGCGTGATGGTGCCGTGACTGTTGATCTGGCCATACCAGCCCTCGTAAGCCGGCAGCGCCTGAAGATCCGTGAGCGTGTACGTCTTGGTCTGGTCGTTCCCGACGACGGTGAGGACGATCGGGTCGTCGGCGTTGACCGGGCCCGACCCCGCGGACAGCGCGACGCCCGTGACGGCGACCGCGAGAAGCACCGCGAACGCGACTGCCCAACGTGTCGGCGACCTGCGCCGGAGACTCATTGTGCTCCTTCCTTCCAGCATGGTGAGGTGTGTCGTTCACCGGGGTCGCTTTGGCTGCGGGCCCCGGCCGCCGCGCGGACGCGCCGCGGCCGGGGCCCGCAGCACGGCGGCTCAGAAGATCAGCTTGATCTTGATGAGCTGACGTGCGGAGAGATGGCAGTCGAAAGGCTCGACGAACGAACCCACGAAGCGGTAGGGCGCCTCCTCGTCCGGCAGCAGCTTCCCCGCCTTGATCTTGGCGACGATCCACCGTTTCTTGCCGATGATCCGCTTGCTCGAGATGCTGACCTTGTAGCCGTCACGACAGATGAAGCGGATCTTGTAGCCGCGCTTCGCCTTCGCCTTGTTGAAGCCGGCCGGGTTGCCGTCGTCGACCTTGCCGATGAGCTTGTAGAGCGTCTGCCCGCGGTACACGTAGCGGAGGGTCGGGTTGATGTTTCCCTCTTTGGAACCGTCCCAACTGACCTTCGCCGGCACCTGCGAGCGCTGCAGCGTGACCTTGCGCTTGCCGATCAAGGTGAGCGTGGTCGTGTAGGCGAGCGCCGGCCCGGCCGTCGCGAAGAGCAGCAAGACAGCGCCGAGCAGCGCCAGTGTGAATCGCGTCTTCACGCCTCCTCCCGTTCCGCTCACTTCGGCATCGGCGGCACGATGCTGATGCGAAGCGCGCCGCCGGGCTTGCGCTTGCCCGTGATCGCCGGGTCGCCGCTGACGACCTTCAGCGGCCAGAGCGGCTTCCACGAAGCGGCCGGCGGGTCTCCCCTGAGCTCGGCCGCGGGCACCACGAGAGGCGCTCCGTCGGCGAGGTCGGCGACGATGATCTTGGCGCCGATGGTCAGGATCTCCTCGCTCGTGAACGTGGCGGTGAAGCCGTCCATCGACTCGACGAGCACGTCGTAGCCCTTCACGGCACGCGCCCTGCTGAAGGTCGCCGGGTTGCGGTCGTCGATGCGCGCCACGAGGCGCCTCAGGGTGAGACCCTTGTAGGTGACGTCGTCGTCGGGGTCATCCGGCGTCTTCATGTCGTCGACCCAGGAGCGCTCGAAGCGATTGCCGTTCGCCATCCGCAGAGCGCGGAAGGCGCGATAGTCCAGGTTCTCCTTGAGCGCCTTGGCGTCGGCGGTGTTGCGCAGCTGCAGCACCCAGCCGAAGCGCTCGACGCTGCCGAACGCCTTCTCACCGCCAAGCGTCGTCGGAGCGACCGGCGGCACGATGCTGATGCGAAGCGCGCCGCCGGGCTTGCGCTTGCCCGTGATCGCCGGGTCGCCGCTGACGACCTTCAGCGGCCAGAGCGGCTTCCACGAAGCGGCCGGCGGGTCTCCCCTGAGCTCGGCCGCGGGCACCACGAGAGGCGCTCCGTCGGCGAGGTCGGCGACGATGATCTTGGCGCCGATGGTCAGGATCTCCTCGCTCGTGAACGTGGCGGTGAAGCCGTCCATCGACTCGACGAGCACGTCGTAGCCCTTCACGGCACGCGCCCTGCTGAAGGTCGCCGGGTTGCGGTCGTCGATGCGCGCCACGAGGCGCCTCAGGGTGAGACCCTTGTAGGTGACGTCGTCGTCGGGGTCATCCGGCGTCTTCATGTCGTCGACCCAGGAGCGCTCGAAGCGATTGCCGTTCGCCATCCGCAGAGCGCGGAAGGCGCGATAGTCCAGGTTCTCCTTGAGCGCCTTGGCGTCGGCGGTGTTGCGCAGCTGCAGCACCCAGCCGAAGCGCTCGACGCCGTTGGCCGAAGCCGTTCCGGCGCAGGTCAGCAGCAGCACGACCGCCGCGACCACGGACAACGCTACACGTCTCGTCATGGTCTCCTCCACGTTCGTTTCAGGGCCCGCTTCACGCAGAGCGATCTCGCGCCGTGACCCGACCAGCGACGGAGGATGCCCACCGGGGGGCTCATTCCTGCCAGGGGAGACACGACGCCTTCTCGCTGTCCCTTGCCTGTCCCGGCGCCGTGGCGGATGTGCCGGCGGGCAGCCGGGAGCGTGAGATGCCGCCGATACTAAGGGAATCCTTAGAATGACGTCAACTGCCTCGCGGATGGCGGCAAGCACGTGTCTCTGGCGGACCTGTCCATCCGCATGACCCGTCGACATCCCACGCGGCGCGAGGAGGGTGGGAGCTTCGGGTGACGCGTTCGGGCGACCGTGACCGTATGAGCCCTCGTGACGAACAGGGGCGGCGGGCCCGAAGGCCCGCCGCCCGGTCTGCTCTGCTTGGGTGCGGCGC
>CAZTMO010000027.1:0-2076 GCA_964615105.1 uncultured Thermoleophilia bacterium | reverse complement strand
AGGGGCGGCGGGCCCGAAGGCCCGCCGCCCGGTCTGCTCTGCTTGGGTGCGGCGCGCAGGCGCACCGCGTGCGTGCGCCTAGCGCGCCGCACCACCTAAGTCAGTCACCTGTCGTCTACCTCCTTTCGTCGCGGCCTCCGGTCGCGGCGCGCCTCGTTGGGCGCGCCTTGACCGCCGACATCTCAGAGCATCGCGCGCCCACCTCGTCTTGGCAAGCGCGGTGCGTCATCTCGCCCGGCGTCACTCCCGCATTGACCGCAGTTCCTCACCGGACCCGCGACTCCTGCCCGGCGCCGGCTCGACCGCACGAGGTCCGTGCGTAGCCGGATGCGCGGAAGCACCCCGGACCGGGCCGCCGTCACGGCCCCAGCGGGCCGCGGCTGCAGGCGTCCATCGGCGTGCCACCCGTCTGCCAGTCCATCTCGCGGATCGCGACCATCTTCATCTCGGTCATCTCGCGGATCGCGAAACGCAGGCCCTCGCGCCCGATGCCGGAGCCCTTGACCCCACCGTAGGGCATGTGGTCGACGCGGAAGGTCGGCACCTCGTTGATCATCACGCCGCCGACCTCGAGCCGCCGCGCCGCGTAGAGCGCCTTGTTGAGGTCGCTCGTGAACACGCCTGCCTGCAGGCCCATGTCGCTGTCGTTCGAGATGTCGATCGCCTCGCAGAGGTCACGCGCCTTGAGGATGCTGAGCACGGGGCCGAACACCTCGCGGGCGCACACCTTCATGTCGCGGGTCACGTCGGTGAGGACGGTCGGCCGCAGACGCCCGTCGCCGCTCACGCCGCCGGCAGCCAGCTTGGCGCCCTGGTCGACGGCCTCCTGGATCCAGCCCTTCACACGCTCGACCTCGCCCGGGCTGATGAGCGAGGACACGTCCGTCGACTCATCGAGCGGGTCGCCGACCTTGAGCGCCTCGACGACCGGCACGAGCATGCCCATGAACTCGTCGTACACGTTCTCGTGCACGACCACGCGCTGCACACTGATACACACCTGGCCCGAGTTGGCGAAGCCGCCGGCGACGATGCGCTGTACTGCAAGCTCGAGGTTGGCGTCCTCGTCGACGATCGTCGCCGAGTTGTTGCCGAGCTCGAGCGTCACCATCTTCATGCCGGCGTCGGAGGCGATCTGGCGCCCCACCGGCGGGCTGCCGGTGAAGCTCACCATGTTGACGCGCTCGTCCTTGACCAGCTTGGTGCCGAGCGTCCCCCCCGGCCCGACGACGACCTGCAGACAATCCTCCGGCAGGCCGGCCTCACGAAGCAGCTCGGCGAGGCGCAGGGCGGTGAGAGGCGTTGTCGACGCGGGCTTGAGCACAACGACATTGCCCGCCGCGAGCGCCGGCGCCACCTTGTGGGCGACGAGGTTGAGGGGGAAGTTGAAGGGGGAGATCGCGAGGACGACGCCGCGGGGCTCGCGGAACGTCCAGCCGAAGCGGTGCTCGCCGCCGGCGTCGGCGTCCATCTCGATGATCTCGCCGGCCGTGCGCTTGGCCTCCTCGCTCGCCCAGCGGAAGGTCGAGGCGCCGCGCCCCGCCTCGATACGCGCGTCTTTGAGCGGCTTGCCCCCTTCGGCGGCGATGAGGCGCGCGATCTGTTCGGCGTTGTCCTCGATGAGGTGCGATGTGCGCTCGAGGATCTGGGCGCGCTTCCAGGCCGGCGTCCAGCGATAGAACTCGAAGGCGGCGCGTGCCCGGTCGAGCGCCGCGCCGGCCTCCTCCTCTGTGGTCGTCGGCACGACGGCGACCTCGGAGCCGTCCCAGGGACTGCGCACGGTCAGTGGCTCTCCGCTGCCGACGGGGCCACGGACGACGAGGCCGGAGACCACATGGTCGGCGACGCGGACCTCTGACGTCGGAAGCGTCATCTCAGTCACCTCTGCGTTCGGATGGTCGGGTGCGCGCCCCACCAGGCCAGGTGCGGGCGTGCGGTGTGCCGTCAATACCCGGAAGCCGCGGCGCGCTCACCCGCGAGCGGACGAGCGCGCCGCCTCCTGTTCATGCCGCAGTGCGATCAAGCTCTGGGCGATCGACATAAGGGCCAGCGCCCGGACCGGTTCCCACGTACCGA